>CANFIC010000147.1 GCA_947446685.1 Burkholderiales bacterium | reverse complement strand
CAGACGATTCACGACTGTTTTTTCTTCGTCGCCGACTGGCATGCGCTGACCACCCAATACCGAGACAAGCAGGACCGCAGCCAGATCGAAGGCAATGTCTACGACATGGTGATCGACTGGCTGGCCGCCGGCGTCGACCCCGAAAAAGCCACGCTTTTTATCCAGAGCCGGATGCCCGAGCATGCCGAACTGTTCACCTTGCTGGCGATGAGCACGCCGACCGGCTGGCTCGAGCGTATTCCCGGCTACAAGAGCCAGGCCGAGAAAGGCCGCGGGCGCGACACCTACGGCCTGCTCGGCTATCCCTTGCTGCAGGCGGCCGACATCCTGATCTACAAGGGCGACCATGTGCCGGTCGGCGAGGACCAGGCCGCCCATGTCGAATTGACGCGCGAAGTGGCCCGGCGCTTCAATCATGTTTACAGCCCGGCCGAACCCATCCTGCCCGAGCCGCGCGAGTTGCTGACCAGCAATTCGCGCCTGACCGGGCTTGATGGCCGCAAGATGAGCAAAAGCGCCGGCAACGCGATCGCGATGCGCGATGCGCCGGCTGTCGTCGCCGGCAAGATCCGCACGATGCAGACCGACCCGCAGCGGGTGCGCCGGCATGACGCCGGCGAGCCGGCGCGCTGCCCGGTCTGGCCGCTGCATCAGGTCTATTCAGACCCGTTGACCCTCGACTGGGTCGAGCAGGGCTGTCGCAGCGCCGGCATCGGCTGTCTGGAGTGCAAGCAGCCGCTGATCGAGTCGATCCATAAAGAGCAGCAACCCTGGCGCGAGCGCGCCGATGAATATCTGGCCAAGCCCAAGCAAGTGCAATGGATCGTCGAGATGGGCACCGAGCGCGCCCGAGTGGTGGCGCGCAAGACCTTGCGCGAAGTCCGTTCCGCCATCGGTCTGGCTTATTGAGGCGCCTGCCATGACGACGATCCATATCACCGACATCGAGGCCGCGATCAACTGGTGGCGAGAGCGCCAACCGTCCAGCGACGGTGTCGACCTCGGTGCCGAAGTCAACGCCTTGGCCGAGACCTACGCCTTGATGGTGCATCGACGCGAAACGGATTGCGCCGAAGAAAGCCTGGGGCCCGAATCCATGCAAGCCTGGCTGCGCTGGTACGACAGCACGCCCGACGCGCCTTGCATCGCCATTTGCACCACCAGCCAGGGCGATGAGCAATGCAAAGGCTGCGGCCGCAGCTTCGATGAAGTGCAGCATTGGCCGGTGATGACGCCGGCCGAGAAGCGCATCACCTGGCGCCGCATCTCGACCGAGGCGACTGCCTGGCGCTTCAACCGCTACGCCGAGCGCGCGCAGGACAACCAGACAATGCAGGCCGGCAATTGAGCCAACTCGACAGCCTGCGCCGGATCTTGCCGCTGGCCTGGCCAGTACTCGTAGGTCAAGTCGCCTTGCTGGCCTACAGCACCATCGACACGATTTTGCTGGCCCGTTATTCGGCGGACGACCTGGCCGCCCTGGCGGTGGGTTCAGCGATCTACATCACCCTCTTCGTCGGTCTGATGGGCGTCATGATGGCGGTCGCACCGATGGTCGGGCGCCACCATGGCGCGGGGCGTTACCAGGAAGCCGGCGAGCAGTTGCACCAGACCACCTGGCTCGCGTTCGCGCTGATGCTGCCGGGCATCCTGCTGCTGCTGCATCCGGATTTATTGCTGAAGGTCTCGATGGCCAGCCCCGCGGTCGAAATCAAGGTGCGCGGCTACCTCAGCGCCTTGGCCTGCAGCCTGCCGCCGGCGCTGCTGTTCACCGCATTTCGCGGTTTCAACAACGCGGTCTCGCGACCCAAGGCGGTGATGATCCTGCAGGTCGGCAGCCTGGTCTTGAAGCTGCCGCTGAGCCTGCTGCTGATCCATGGCCTGCCGGACTCGGGTCTGCCGGCCATGGGCGCCGTCGGCTGCGGTATCGCAACGGCGATCGTGATGTGGACCCAGACCTTGATCGCCTTTGCCCTGCTGCGCAGCGACAAGTTTTATGTCCGCTACGGCCTGCATCGCGGTGGATTGCATCGCCCGGATTGGCTCAAGCTGAAGGCGCTGCTCAAGCTCGGCCTGCCGATGGGTGCGTCGATCCTGATCGAGATCTCGGGCTTCACCTTCATGGCGATCTTCATCGCCAGATTGGGGTCAACCGCAGTCGCCGGCCATCAACTGGCGACCAATCTGGTGACCTTGATGTTCATGCTGCCGATGGCGCTGGGCAACGCCACCAGCACCCTGGTGGCACAGCGGCTCGGTGCCAATGACCGCGCGGGCGCAACGCGGATCGGCTGGCATGGTCTGGAACTCGCCATGGCGCTGTCCTGCGGCATTGGCGCGCTGATGTTTTTCGGTCGGGCGCAAGTCCTGGCCTTGTACACCGATGATGCCGCGATCATCGCTTCAGCCATGCCGCTGCTGCTCTGGGTCTGGGTGTTCCATGTCGCCGACGCCAGCCAGACCCTGGCCGCCTATGTGCTGCGTGCCCACCATATCGCCACCCTGCCGATGGTCATCAATGCGCTGGCGCTCTGGGGTGTCGGCCTGGGCCTCGGTTACTGGATGGCCTTCGGTCATGTCGACTGGGCGCCCGCCAGCCTGCAAGGTGCTCCAGGCTTCTGGTCTGCGGCCACCGCCGGCCTGGTGATCGCCGCTGTCGGCTTATGCAGCTTGCTCGCCTGGGTGCACCGGCGCGAGCGCGGCTGATCAGAAAACCCCGGCCGCGTCCGCTTTCAGTTGCAAGGCCAGACGCAACAGCGCGCCTTCGCCCTGCATCAACTGCCCCTCGAGATCAAAGGCTGGCAATTCACTCAATCCCAGCGCCAAAGCCGATCCGGCCGTCTGCGCTATGGCCAGGCTCACCGCCTCGCCTTGAGGATCCTGCTGCTGCAGATCATTGCCTCTGAAGATCTGCGCCAACTGGTACCGGCTCGGCGTCTTGCCCGGCGCGGCCGCGCCCCAAGCCTTGCGCAGCAAGAGCGACTCAGCACCAAAGGCGATTGGCAGATAGCTGACGCTGTAACTGCAGCCGAGCAGCGCTTCAGGCAAGTTGTCAAAGCAGTCAGGGCCAGCCGCTGGGTCGAAGAAAAAACGAATTTCAGGCATCACGCTCATGGCATCGACTCCGGGTCGCTGTCAATCAAAACCCCCTGCGCCAGCAAAACTGCGCGCCGCGCCGGCAATCGCGCCAGCACCTGGGCACGGCTGGCATCGCTGCTGCCCGACCAGCGGGCAATTTCGTCGATCGTGCGGGCGCAGCCCAGGCATAAGCCGGTGGCTTCATGCATCGTGCAGACGTTGATGCAGGGCGACTCGATCTGCAGCGCGCTCATGCCTGCACCACGTCGATCACCGGCGCGCCGGTCAGCGAAGCCAGCTGTTCGGGCGTCATGCAGAAAACACCATTCGGATGTCCGGCCGCCGCCCAGATCGTCTCGAACCGGAACAACTCCCGGTCGACAAAAAGCTGCGGTGGCCCGGCACCATCGGCAGGTGAAAAACCCAGCGGCGAGACTCCACCGATCGAAAAACCGGTACTGGCTTTTACATAATCAGCATCGGCGCGGCCGAGCGGTCCGGTATGTTGTTTGAGCTTTTTCTCGTCAACGCGTCGATCACCCGAGGTAATCACCAACACGGCCGCCAGATCGGTCTTGCGTTTGAACACCACCGACTTGGCGATCTGCCCCAGGCTCACGCCCAGCGCGTCGGCGGCTTCCTGAGAGGTGCGCGCAGCGACCTCAAGCCAGACCGGCTGATGCTGGTGGCGCTTGGCCCGCAACGCGGCGCTGACACGCCGGAAACCTTCGGGGCGAATGGGATCTGGATCTTGCATGCCGCGATTGTCTCGCAGGCTGACAGATCAACGCTCGTCCCTCTCATGCCTGCGGTCATTGCCGCGCTCGTAGTGGCGGCTGTCGCGTCTGTCGGCGGGCCGACGATGCGTGGACAGGCTGCCGGATGGTTCAGCGCATCAGGCGATAAAAAGGCCTTGTCAGTTGCAAAGGCAGCACGTCGAGCCGTAAATTCAGCAGCGTGCATTCCTCCGCACCGCTGGCGCTGCTGCACCAGCCGATGCTGCCAGCGCCCTTGTAGAGGCGGAACTCGAAGCCCAGATCGGGCTGCGTATCGGCAGCGTCAGCAAGACCCTGGACTGCCAAGCCGCGCAGTTCGGGGGCTGCGCTGTCGATCAACTTTGCCATCGCCGCGACGATGGTCGAGTCGCCAAGAATATCCATGTAGAAGGGCAATCTGCCCGAGTCTGGTTTGAAATCACTGGCAGCCGGATCGACCCGCTGACCCTGCAATTTCATCGCTGAAGGGGAACTGATGCCGGTGCGCAGATCATGCCGGTCGCCATGATCGAGATAGCTCAAGGAGGCATTGCGCAGATTGAAAGCGCCCAGCTTCGGGTCGGACCTAGCCTGTCTCAAATCGACCAGCAGCGCACCTTTGGCGCCGATCACCTCGAGCGCATCACCGCGCATCAGGACTGCGCTGTTCTCCTCGACACCGAGGCCGAAGCTGTAGCCATGCGCGAGCATCAAAGGCAACATCCGGCCGATCCGGCCGCGACGCAGAAAATGCTGATCAACGAACAGGTCGGCGCCAACAAAACCCAGGCCGAGATCCACCTCGAAGCCCTGGCGCAACTGCCCCTTGAGGACTTGCAAGGGATCAGGCGGGTCGCGAAACATCGTCCGACTCATGATCGCCGCGCCGGCGCTGGTGCCGGCCACCACGGCACCGCGCTGGTAAGCGGCGCGGATCGCTTTGAGCATCGCTGTCGGCTGACCGCCTGGCTGCAAGGTGTCGACGATCAACTCCTGTGCGCCACCGCTGAAGAACAGGCCGCTGGCAGCCGCCACTTTGGCGATCAAGGCCTCGTCATGCAGATTCTTTTGCAGATCGACGCCTTCCAGCCGCGGCGCAACCGGCATGGCTTCAGCCAGCGCGCCATGGCGACTCAAGACTTCGACCACCCGCGCCGCAACGCGTTCGGGCTTGCTCGAGGCGGTGGCGAAGACAAGCCAGCGCGCGCCCTGCCCGCCGGATTCCTCGACCAGGCGCTGCCAGACCGCAGCATTGTCGAACCTCAGCGCGCCGCCGATGATGATCGCAGTGCCCTGCGTCAACGCAGGCGCAGCCATAACTGGCGCGGCGCTGAGCCAGAGCAAGGCCCCGAACAGCCGGAGCAGATTCAGCAAGAACTGGCGCATGTCCTGGTGGGTCAGGCGCAAGCTATTCGCGCAAGCCGACTTCGTTCTGGTACTGGCAGACCGCAGTGTTCACATAGCGCTCCCGGTATTCGACCACCTCGCTGCCATAGCTCAAGGCCTTGCGCTGGATTTTCAGCAGCGACATCGGCGCGGGCAGTTCCAGCGCTGTCATCACGAAGGCCGGCGACATGACTGCCGCGAGCTCTTCCTGAATCCGCACCACCGTGATGCCGAACATCGACTGATACAGGCCGTAGATCGATCCGGTTCTGTTCAGGAAAGCCGCTTTGTCGAAAGCGGCAAAACGCTGCCGCGACACCCAGACCCGGTCAAACATGGCCACAACGCCTTCGCAGCGGCGCAAATTGTCGATGCGGATCAGCTCGGCACCGGGCGCGAGCTGCAATTGCCTGGCCAGCAACGCATCGGCTGACACATGCCTGAAGCTGAGCAACTCGGCCGTAGCCCTGACCGGCTGCCCCGTCAAGCTGGTGAAATTGAAGAAGGTTCCGAATGCATGCTCGTCGGTATGCAGGGCCACCGTCGTGCCGATGCGCGCGCGCCGCAACAACACCCGCTCGGCCACCAGATCCTCAACCGCCTTGCGGACGGTGCCGATGCTGACCGAGAACTGCTCGGCCAACTGACTTTCGGTCGGGATTTTGGCGCCGGGCGCCCATTCGCCGGTGCGCAGCTTTTCGAGCATGCCGGTTCGCACCATGTCGTAGAGCGGCTGTTCGGTCGTTCTGGATGATTTCTTCATGCACCGGTCTGGAAGTGGAGGTTGGGTGAATCAGCGACTACGCAAACTCTTGCTTTAGTTCGCCTGGTCAAGTCGAAGATCGCCCCAAAAACTGGCTTTCCTTCGAACAAATCAGAAGCATATGAACTAGATGGCCTGCGCACGACCGGGCAGAGTATAAATTTAGCTTGACATCGAATCATTCATATATATGATTCAACACATATTTGCTTATCACCCCGGAAATATTCCGCACAAAGGAAACCCATGGCCAACTTCATCAAGCACATCGCGATGAAAGTCGATGACGTCGAAAAAACCCGTACCTTCTACGAAAACGTGTTCGGTTACAAGCATGTGAACACGGTGCGCCGCAAGGGCAAGAACGGCGACCATATCTCCGTCCACATGACCGATGGCTATATGGACTTGACGCTGATCCATTACGAGGACGCAGACTCCGATGAAGCCGATTTCGCCGGCCCTGCGCCCTGCATCCATCACATCGGCATGGAAGTTGACGACCTTGACGCTTTCATTGTCTCGATCAAGGAACAAGGCGGTGAAATCCTCACCGCGCCGGGCCATCTGCCGGTGAAGTTCCGCTCACCCAACGGCCCGGTCGCCGAAGTCGTGCCGATCGCTCGCTGGGAAAAAGAGACGCTGGCTGCAGGCGTGCACGGCGAAGTTCTGGCCTGAGTCAACGGCGGCTGCCAGCCAGGCTTTGGTGCGCGCGGCAGTCGAGATGGGCTGGCAAGTTCAACGGACTGCCAGCACCCAAACCCTGTCGATGGGATTTGGATGGTTCGACAAGCTCACCACAAACGGATCAGCGGGTGGCAAGCATGGCTCTGACTTGTCATCAATATCCGCAGCACTACGGCAACAGTTGGTGAGCTGAGCCCCGCACAAACGGATGGGCAACTGGCATTTTCCAGTTGCTCGCTCATTTTCGTATACGATATAATGAAATATGAGCGCCGACCAACCCCTGCCCTGGCTGACCGAATCGTCGGCCGAGCGTTTCAACGCGGTACGCGACACCTCGCTGGCCAAGCTGGTGCGCGACGATGTCCTCGCGCTGATCCTCAAAGGCGTGCTGACTGCCGGTCAGCGCATCAACGAGCCCGATGTGGCGGCCCGCCTGGGCGTCTCGCGCGTGCCGGTGCGCGAAGCGCTGCGCGAACTCGAAAGCTCGGGCCTGGTCGTCGCGCGCAAGCATGCCGGCGTGTTCGTGCGCCAGCTCGACGAACCCGAAATCAGGGATCTGTACCAGTTGCGCAGCCTGCTCGATGGCTTTGCCGGGCGCCAAGCCGCACTGCTGCCCGCCGACCGCAAGGCCGCCCTGCTGGCGATCCTGGTCGATTCGGTGCAGATCATGAAAGACGCGGCCAGCGATGACTTGCCGCGCTATTACAGCGAAAACCTGCGCTTTCACTGGGCGCTGGTCGAGGCGGTCGGCAACCAGTCGCTGACCGAGACCTACCGCGGCATCGTGCAGAAGCTGCATCTGTCGCGCCTGAAGAACCTCTCGCAGACCACCGGCATGCAGGCTTCGGTCGCCGACCATCTGCAGATCGTCGAAGCCGTTCGCCAAGGCGAGCCGCAGCGCTGCGAAGCGCTGATGACCCGCCATGTCAGCCAAGCCCATCAGCGGCTGCTCGCCAGCACCGCATCTGATTCAACCCCGATTACTCCAGAGACCATCCCATGAAAAGACGCAGCATCATCCAGGCAGCGCTCGGCCTGCCTACCTTGTCAGGGCTTGCCGGCCTGACCGCAGCGCAAACGCCGTATCCATCCAAACCGATCCGCTACATCGTTCCGGTCGCCGCAGGCGGCGGCAGCGACATGGTCGGCCGCACCTTGACCGAACGCTGGGGCAATCTGCTCAAGCAGACCTTTATCGTCGACAACATCGGCGGCGGCGGCGGTGTGATCGCATCACAAGCCGCGATGCGCGCCGCGCCCGATGGCTACACCTTGATGCAAGGCTATGTCGCAACCCATGGCACTGGCCCGGCCACCCGCAAGCTGTCCTATGACCCGGTGAAGGACTTCACCCCGATCGGCATGATCGGCGCCACGCCGAACGTGCTGGTGGTAAACGCTGCGCTGCCGGTCAAGACCATCAAGGAATTCATCGACTACCTGAAGAAAAACCCCGGCAAATTGAGCTATGGCTCGGCCGGCCCCGGATCGCTGACACATATGACGATGGAGCTGTTCAAGCTGCAGGTCAAATCGTTCATGGTGCATATCCCTTATCGCGGTATCTCGCCGGCTTTCACCGACCTGATCGGCGGGCAAACCCAGGCCATGTTCCCCGGCCTGGCTGCGGCGCTGCCGCATATCCGCTCGGGCCGGATCCGTGCGCTGGCGGTCACCGGGATGCAGCGCCATCCGCTCTTCAAGGACCTGCCGACGCTGGACGAATCGGGCTTCAAGGGCTTCGACGCGCAGCAATGGTATGGCGTTGTCGGCCCGGCCGGCATGCCGGCACCGATCGTCAAGTTGCTCAACGAAACCATGGGCGTGGTGCTGAAAGCACCCGATCTGCGCGAGAAACTCTCGGTCGAGGCGATCGAACCAATGGTAATGAGCCCCGAGAAGTTCGGTGACTACATCCGCGCCGACATCGCGCGCTGGACCAAGGTCGCTCACGAACAGAACATCCAGCTCGACAACTGACCCGCATCCTCCCTCCACCGCATTCAAGGAAAGATTCCATGGCTCGCAATACCCAGGTCGTCGCCGACCACAATGCACCACCGATCACCCAGATCCTAGCCAAATTCGTCGCCACCCACCCCGGCTTTGCCGATGGCGGCTGGAGCGCCGAAGTCGACCATGAAGCGCACCGCACATTCATGAACTGGCTTGGCTGCGCCGTCGGCGCCGCCCATCATGAAGCTGCCGACGCTGCGTTGGCTGCGGTCGCGATGCTGCAACCGGCCGAACAAGCCACCTTGGCCGGTCGCAGCGAAAAAGTCGACAT
>CANFIC010000146.1 GCA_947446685.1 Burkholderiales bacterium | reverse complement strand
TGGGCCGGCGTGGTCGATTCGGTCGGCAGCCACACGCTGGTCAATGCATGTGCTGCGACCCGCTATGGCGGCGCAGTCGCGGCCTGCGGTCTGGCGCAAGGGCTGGACTTCCCTGCCTCGGTGATGCCCTTCATCCTGCGCGGCATCACCCTCTACGGTATCGACAGCGTGATGGCGCCACAGGCCAAGCGGCTCGCCGCCTGGCAGCGTCTGGCGCAGGATCTCGACCTGGTCAAGCTGGCTTCGATCACCACAGAGATCCCGCTGGCAGCAGCGCTGCAGGCGGGTGTCGACATCCTCGCCGGCCACATCCGCGGCCGCGTCGCGGTCGATGTCAATGCCTGAGCGTCGATGAAAAGATATGCATTTGAAGATTTCCCGGTCGGCCAGGTGCGCGAATTCGGTTCGCGCCAGGTCAGCAAGGAAGAGCTTCTGGCCTTTGCTGCAGCCTTTGACCCCCAGCCCTTTCACCTCGACGAAGAAACCTCATCGCTGATCGGTGGCCTGTCTGCCAGCGGTTGGCATACCTGCGCGATGGTGATGCGGATGATGTGTGATGGCTATCTGCTCGACTCGACCAGCCAGGGCTCGCCCGGCATCGACAAGCTGCGCTGGCTGCGTCCGGTGCGGGCCGGCGATACCTTGCGCGTACGCATGACCGTCCTCGAAGCCCGCTCGAGCCAGAGCCGCCCGCAGATCGGCCTGTTGCGCAGCGCCTGGGAGGTCTTCAACCAGCATGACTTGCCGGTGATGAGCATGGAAGGCTGGGGCATGTTCGGGCGCCGCGAGGGCTGAGTCCTTTCCCGGCGGCGCCCGCCGCATCCAGTGAATATCCCTGCCCACCAACTGGGCGGACTTGGCCCGCCGAGTAGCGCTGGCCAATTCAAGTGCCACTTCGCTGGGTCCGATGCCGCAATCGTTCTGACTGCAGCAGGTTAAAAATCCGGACGAATGCGCACTTGATTTGCTGATTTTCAAGTTAATTTCCTTACATTGGTTTGTTTCTAAACCAAGGCTAAATTTTCATAAAACAATGCTAAATTGTTGTGTTAATTTTTTCTCGGCCGAAGCATGATCGACGTCGACTTCAATTCAACAGCAAGGCCTCGAACCAAGTTAGTCCTTCGCCGCGAGCTGAGCCTGGGCGCTGAAGGAAATGGCAAGCAATGAAAATCGTCTCGATCTCCGGTTCCGGCCGAACCGGAAGCACCCTGGTCTCCCTGCTGCTGAGCCAGAACCAGGACGTCTTCAACCTCGGCCAGTTGCGTGACTTCTGGCGTTCTTACGCGAGCAACGAAACCTGTACCTGCGGCCAATCGCTGCGCAATTGCGGGGTTTGGGCCAGGTCGATGCACCAGGCTTTCGGGCCAGACACCAAGGACAAGGTGCGCCAGATGCAAGAGGGCATGAGCGCGTTCATCGCCGGTGCCACGGTGCTGACCGACTGGGGGGATAAAGCCGCCCTCGTCAAGCTTCGCGACAGGCATTCGGAGTACCTGAATAACTTTGGTATTTTCCTGCGTGGTCTTGCCGATGTTGTGGGTACCGACAACTTCATCGACTCGTCCAAGTCACCCGAATTTGCCCTAGCTTACAGTCTGATTGACGGCGTCGACATCCGGGTGCTCAATCTCGTCCGCGATCCGCGGGCGGTTGCGTCCAGTTGGGAAAAGCGGCACAACACTGATACGGCGGTAGGCATGTCGAAGGTGTGGGTCCAGCGCCAGTCAGTCCTGGGCAAATGGGCGAGCGTGCTGGGCGCAGATTTTTCGCTGCTCAAGTACGAAGACTTCACGCGCAACGCGAGGAGCAGCATCGAGCAGGCTCTGCGCTGGGCCGGTGTGGACGCAACCGTGGACAATTTTGACAAGGAATCGCACGCATCGGTCTCCTGGGATAGGCAACACCTCTTTCCACCCGCCAATGAAGCGATTCTGACCGAGAAGCGCAAGGCATTCGAGATCGTCGAAGCCTCGGCCTGGCGCAATGGCGGCAACCCTCGACTGCATCGGTCCGTGGTCCAGCTCGCGCGGCCGCTGATGGTGCATCTCGGCTATGACCTGGCAGAAACCATGTCAATGTCTGCAGCGAACCCTGAGCTGAGCGGCAACCAGGCCACAGCTATTCCATCCAAAGCAGCCGTGGCGCCAGCGCGCAGGTCTTCGCAGGGCCAGGAGTATGTCTTCCTGATCTGCTCGGAAAGGTCTGGGTCAAACTTGATCAGCGCGATCCTCAACAGCCATTCCTTGATCGGTGCCACGCCGCCTTACCACCTATGCCGCGACATCGGTTTGAACTGGCACACTCTGCTGGACGCTGGCGCGCAATCGACCGTCTGGGCGAAGATGAGGCAGCTGATGGTGCAGCGAGTCGGGCAACTGAAATCGCCAGCCGCTGGCGACGAGCTCGACAAATGGCTGGCTGCGTTGCGCCAGTTGTCTTTCCCATTCATTGCGCGCCATGTGTACTCGCACTCGAGCGGGCTTGGAGACAAGCAGTACATCTTCGTCAAGGAGAACAATATCCACAAGATGCTGTTCTTCATTTTGAAGTATTTCCCCAAGGCCAGATTTGTGTTCCAGGTTCGGGATCCGCGCGACTATCTGCTGTCGGCGATGAACCTGAAGGAGGGCGGCATGGGCAACAAGTTTGGCTCGAGCTACCACGCGATGCAAATCTGGCGCGATGACCAACTCGGCGGGCTCGCAGCTTTGGCGCATCTGGGCAGGGACAGGGTCTGGTTCCAGCGCTACGAAGACCTGCTGGCAAAGCCCGAAAAGGTGCTGGGCGGGTTGGCCGCCTTCCTGGGTGTCCAGTTCGAGAAGGGCATGCTCGAATTCAACCAGACCGAATACGCTGCAAGCCTGGCTGTTGCCGGTGGACCGCGCGAAAACCTGACGAAGCCCTTGATCGCGGACAACGCAGCCAAGTACCGCACCGGCCTCAGCGTTGAGCAGATCCGCATGGTCGAAATTCACGTGGGTGACCTGATGGAGCGGTTCGGCTATCGGCGCGACTATCCGGACACGCGCGATGCATCGAAATACGAAGTGCTCTGGTCGAAGTTTCTCGAGCCTTTCGAGCGGGTTGCCAATGCGGCGGTCGAGCCGTTCTATGCTGACAAATTCGCGACGGCTGTTGGGCGCGGTGGGTCCACCCTGGTGCCAGGCTATGAGAAGGACGGACCGGCGGCATTGCGGTCATGAGCAATCCGGGCATCTCAAGCACCTGGGGCATCGCCAGCCGTATCGTTGAAGTGGCACAGCGTCATGCAGGGCGCGAGGCATTGACCGTCAATGGTCAGAGCTGGGCTTATTGGGAACTGCTTTGCGCCGCGAGTTTCCTGGGCACTGCATTGCCATCGGCCACCGCCGGCAGCATGGCGCCGGCAACGGCGGTCATGGCAGACCGGCAGCCTTCTTCTTACGTCGGCATCCTTGCTGCCTTGCTCCGGGGCCATACCTACGTTCCGATCAATGTGAACCATCCGGTCTCGCGCAATGCCCAGGCCTTGCGACGCTCGGGTGCCAGGCAGGTGATCTGCGGCCAAGGCGCATTGCCGCATCTGCGTGAAATCTTCGAGGCCCAACCCGACCTGCGTGATCGCGTCAGGGTGATCCAATGCCCTGACGAGAAGAGCGGCTTCCCGCTCCGGTTCGGCGGCGGCGCGGAATTCGCCGCGGTGCCGACCGATGCTCTTGCCTATATCCTTTTCACGTCGGGCAGTACCGGGGAACCAAAGGGTGTCGGAGTCAGTCATGGCAATCTCACGGGCTACCTCGACGCTGTGCGCAGCATCATGGATCTGTCCAGCCAGGACCGTTGTTCGCAGACCTTCGAGCTGACCTTCGACCTGTCGGTACACGATCTGCTGGTGACCTGGACCCATGGTGCGCACTTGATTGTTCCGCAGTCTTGCGACCTTGCTTCGCCTGCTGATTTCATCCGTGACGAACGCATCACTTGCTGGTTTTCGGTGCCGACGCTGGCCTACCAGATGCAACTGCAGGGCCGCTTGAACGGCGGCGAGTTTCCGGCGCTGCGATGGTCGATTTTTTGCGGTGAAGCCCTGCCCCTGGCCTTGGCGCACCGCTGGGCTGCTGCTGCGCCTGGGAGCCGCGTCGAGAATTGGTATGGCCCGACGGAAGCAACCATCGCCTGTGCGCGATTCAATCTCGCCGATGGCGTCGATGCGAAGACCGCACCCAATGACCTGACGCCGATCGGTCGAGCCTTCCCCGGTATGACTCTGATGGTCGCTGGTGACGACCTGAAGGAGTTGCCGGTTGGCGAGGTCGGCGAGTTGCTGCTGAGTGGCCGTCAAGTCGCGAACGGCTACCTGAACGACCCTGAACGCAATGCCCGCAGCTTTGTCACCAGCAACGAATTGCCTGAGGTGCATTACCGAACGGGCGACCGGGCGGTAGCCGATGCGGCGGGCAATATCTGGTTCCTCGGGCGCGTGGACGATCAGGTCAAGATTCGTGGCTTCCGCGTCGAACTCGGCGCGATTGAAACGGTGGTGCGGCGGGCTGCGCCCGGGATCAATGCCGTGGCCCTGTCATGGCCGCCTGGTGCGGTCTCGGGCGCCACCGTGGTCGTCGCACTCGAAGCTGCCACGGCTGACCATCGGGCGATCCTGGAGCTGGCTCGCAAGGAGCTTCCGGACTATATGGTGCCCTCGCGGATCGCCTGCATTCCCCGGTTTCCTACCAATGCCAGCGGCAAGGCCGATCGAAAGGCGATTGCCGCGCAACTCAAAGCGCAACTCGACCAAGAGCATGCCGGCGAATCGATGGCCGGCCTCGACATGACCCAGCAGCGCCTGATGCGCACCATCTTGGGCTTGAACCCTCACCTAGACAAGCAGACGCTGTTGCAAGCGGAAAATCTGCTGGCTGCGGGCATGGATTCGCTCGGATTCGTGATGCTGACGGCCGAGATCGAACAGCAGTACGGCATTCATCTTTCGCAAGAGCTTGTACTGGAACTGGCCGAGAAAAGTTTCACCGGGATGGTAGAACTGGTCGAGGCTTATATTGCTTCGGATGGCACAGTTGCCGCAGCGCCGCTGAAGCAGCCCTTGCTGTCCACCGCGTCAGCCCCGCAGATTACAAGCCGCGCCAACCGCGTGCTGCAGTTCATCGAGCGGTTTCCGGCTGTAGTTGAGCTGGCGCCCAAGCCGCTGGTAATGGCCATTGGCTCCTCGGGCGTTTTCCGTGGCTTCGACCCAGCGGTTTTCGATGCCGCTGCCTTGAGCGCTGGCCAGGAATTTCGATCGTTCAACGCGGGTCTCCCGGCCATCGACGGCAAGGGCATTGCACGGGTGTGCCGCTTTATCGAGCAGCAGTGCAAGGCGCGTGGTGTCAAGCTGCCGCTGGTGATCTATGAACTTGACCCGATGCTCGTCTCCACGATCCCCCCAACAGGCGACCTCGAGCTGACCGAAGATCACTTCAATGGCAAGGTGAAGTCGGATGCCACTGAACTGATCAGCGATGATTTCTGCTGGGCCTTGGCGGCCGCTGGCGCACCCAAAGCCCAGCCAGCGCCTCCTGCCGACCGGGCTCAACCTGACTGGCAGCGGGCGCGCGAACTCGAGATCGTTCGCACATTCCTCGGCGGGGTGGAGTTTTCGGCACAGTCGGCCGATTGGTGGCTTGAGGGCGCGGAGCTGCTGGGATCGGTCTCAGATCGCGTCGTCGGTTTCGTCCACCCCATCCGCAAGGACCGTATGCAAGCCGTCAGCGGCAAGGACCTGGGCAATCGCTGGCAAAAAATTTACACCCACTTGAAAGAGAAATCCGGTATTTTGTTCCTCGACTGGCAGGACTATCAGCTCGAAGAAGCCGACTTCATCGATGTCAATCATGTCAATTCTTTCGCCGGCCGTCAGAAGCTGACTGAACAGCTGGCGCAGTTCTGCCTCGCCGCACAAGGCAAGTCCAGGCGCTCAAAGTGATGCGCCACATGACTTGCGGCGGTGAGCCCGGAAGGGCGATTTCCCGGGCCACGAATCGGCTGAACCTGCAGCAACTGATGCCCCTGCTCCAGTATCGGCGCACGCGGCTCCGAGTTCTCGGTCAGAATAGCGCTTCATCGCAACAGAGCAGGTTCAATGCTCAAGGGGTTTACATGAAACGTTTTCTGATCGCTGCATCATTTGCAGTCCTCACTTGTTCGGTGTTCGCCTTGCCCAGCGCCGATGCGGTTCAAGCCCAGATCAGTCAGGGCAACTACCTGAAGGCCGAGGAGATGATGCGCGAAGTCGTCGCGGCCAAACCCGACAGCGCCAAGGCGCATTATGTTTATGCCGAGCTGCTGGCGCACAACAAGCGTTTCGGCCAGGCGGTCGAAGAGGTCGCCAGCGCCAAGCGGATCGACCCGGCGCTGAAGTTCGCCCAGCCGGAAAAATTCAACGCCTTTGTGCAGTTGCTCGAGCGCGAGCAGGCGGCTGAGAAGCGCGCCGTATCGAACTTCGAGCCCGCACCGATCAAGCGTGAAGCGCCACCTGCCAGCAGCGGCTTGCCGAGCTGGATCTGGGCCCTAGGCGGCGGGATTTTGGCCTTGATCCTCTGGAAGATGTTCACCGCGCGGCAACAGCCACCGGTGCAGATCATGGCGCCTGCGCCGGGGATGCAAAACACGATGGCCCCAGCTGGCGTGCCCCCGGGCTATGGCGGTGGCGGCGGTTACGGCCCCGGTTATGGCCAGCCGCAGGGTGGCGCTGGCAGCGGCATGTTGGGCACCGGTCTGGCCGTGGCTGGCGGTGTGGCCGCCGGCATGATGCTGGAGAAAATGCTTGACGGCGGGCATAGCCAGGCGCCGAACTATCAGGGCTCGCAAGGCCAGGGCAATTACTCGCCTGGCCTGTTCGACGAAGCGCCGAATGGCGCTGCGCGCGAGCTTGAGCAGCGGCCGATCGACATGGGCAACGGCGGCGGCTGGGATGCTGGCGACAGCGGTGGCTCCTTCGACGGTGGCGGTGACTCGGGCGGCGATTGGTGAAGCCAAGGCGCCGTCATGGCGCCCGCCTGATCGTTGCAATTGCCGCTTTGCTGACGCAAGCGGCTTTTGCCAGCACAGCTTGCCGCGTCGAGGGCATTCCGAACGAGTTGCAATGCGGCTCGATCCTGCGCCCGCTTGACCCGGCGCGGCCCGCTGGCCCGAAGATCGACATCCATTACCTCGTGGTGCCGGCGTTGGCGCGCAACAAGCAGCCGGATCCGCTGTTGATCCTGGCCGGTGGCCCTGGCCAAAGCGCCATCGCGGTGGCGCCTTTGCTCTTGCCCAGGCTGCAGCGCTTGAACAATCGACGCGATCTGGTCTTCATCGACCAGCGCGGCACCGGCCGATCGGCGCCGCTGCAATGTGCCGATGAAAGCCAGCTGCCGATCGCACAGGCCCTGGACCCGGCAGCCCAGCTGCAGCGCTTGCGCCAATGCCGCGAGGACTTGAGCCTTCTGCCGCATGGCGATTTGCGTTTTTACACGACGACGCTGGCGATGCAGGATTTCGATGCGGTGCGCCAGCAACTCGGCGCGGACCGCTGGAATCTGCTTGGCGCCTCCTATGGCACCCGCGCCGGGCTCGAATACCTGCGCTTGTTCCCGGACCAGGTGCGGCGCGCGGCGCTCGACGGCGTAGCACCGCCCGATATGGTTTTGCCAGCGAGTTTTTCGACTGATGGCCAGGCGGCACTCGAGACAGTTTTCAAGGCTTGCGAGGCTGAAGCCCGCTGCGCCGAGCTCTATCCGCGCTTGCGCCGGCAATGGGCGGCATTGCTGCAAAGCCTGCCGCGCAACATCGAGGTCAACAATCCGCTGACCGGCGCGCCGGAGCGCTTGACCTTGAGCCGTGATCTGCTCTTGCGAATGGTGCGCTCGCCGCTCTATGCGCCGGCATTTGCAGCGGCGCTGCCGGCGGCGATTGCGTCCGCTGCTGCCGGGCGCTTCGAGGGTTTGATCGGCCTGTCGGGCGCGATCGGTGCGGGCAAGGCGTTGAAGCTGGCGATGGGCATGCATTTCTCGGTGATCTGTGCTGAAGACATGCCACGCTTGAAGGGCGCCAGTGACCCGCCGGGTGGTGATTTCGGCAATGGCGATGCACAGCTTTACAGCCAGGTCTGCAAGGAATGGCCGCGCGGCGAGGTAACGGCCGATTTCTACAACGTAGCGGCGGTCAAGTCGCCGGTGTTGCTGCTCAGCGGCGGCGCCGACCCGGTGACACCGCCGCGCCATGGGGAACGAGTGGCCAAGGCGCTGGGCCCGCAGGCCCGCCATATCGTCGTGCCGGCAGCGGGTCATGGCGTGCTCGGCTTGCCTTGCATGCGCGAGTTGCTGTTCCGTTTCATCGACGCCAAACAGGACAGCGAAGCGCTGGCCCAGGATGCCAGCTGTGCGACCGGGATTCCGCGTCCTGGAGTTTTCACGCCGGTTCAGGGCGGAGCGAGCCGATGATTGCGATCGACCAGGTGGCCAAAAAGTTTGTTTCGCGCAGCGGCGGCGCCTGGTACAAGCGTGCGACCCAGCAGATCGTCCATGCCGTGCAGGGCGTCAGCCTGCAGGCCGCCAACGGCCGCATCACCGGCCTGCTCGGTGCCAATGGCGCGGGCAAGACGACCACCTTGCGCATGCTGGGCGGCCTGTTCAAGCCTGATGCCGGCAGCATCACGGTCGACGGCATCGTTGTGGCCGAGCAGCCGCGGCTGGCCTTGGCCCGGATGGGCATTCTGGGCGACGCCCATGGCTTGTATCCGCGGCTGTCGGCACGCGAGAACATCGTCTATTTCGGCCAGCTGCAGGGCATGGACAAACAGCATGCGAATGACCGCGCCGAGCAGCTGGCGCGCCTGCTCGACATGAACGCGATCCTCGACCGCCGCGCCGAGGGCTTCAGCCAGGGCGAGCGGATGAAGACCTCGCTGGCGCGCGCGCTGGTGCATGACCCGGCCAATATCGTGCTCGACGA
>CANFIC010000145.1 GCA_947446685.1 Burkholderiales bacterium | reverse complement strand
TAGCTTGGGCGGTTTGTTGCGATGTTGTTTCCATGTTTGAATCTCCGGTTAGTGAGACTCAAATTTCCTTGGGCGTGCATCGCAATAGTTAAAAATATTAAATCGTAGAAAAACCAATGACAACAAGGACTTAGTTTGATTTATTTGGGAACGCCCAATTGACCTTTTGGGCACGCCCTGGGCACGCCCAATTTCTAAGAATTTTCAGGCTTGAATTTCCAGCCATTCAAAGGCCCGCGTACGCTGTCCCAAGAAATAACGCGGGTGCGACCGCTGTTTTTTTCGATGGCGTTTATTCGTTTAGCAATCTCCTTCGCAACTGCCGTTTGCGATGCCTTGCCGCCCTTTGCATGAATCCCTTCGCCAATGTTCTGCGCCATTTCAAGGATGACATATTGTGTCTGCCACCAGGGCAGCGGTTTTTTTAGAGAGCCATTATTCGCTGGCTCACTTGAGCTTGCCTGTGCTAGCTTGATGCTCAGTCCACCATCCGGCTTAGATGCCCCTGCAGGTTTGCCACCCGTTAGTTCAACAACGCTTTCAGGGGGGCTGCGGCGATAGCCCCAAAACAAGTCGGCATCGCTCAGACGTACGGCTAAAGGGTCAAGCACGTACTGCCCCATTATCTTGGGTGCCCCGAAATAGAATCCAGAGTCGTTATTCCAATAGAGGTGCAGATTGGTTATAGCACCGCGGTCGTTTTCGTCAACCAAAACTGCGGTATGTTCATGCGAAAAATTGGGCGGTATAAGTTTGGCGTAGTCGTCATAATTCAAGACGTACAACTCGGGCAGCGCATTGCGGATTTCATCAACTGCAAGTTTAAAGGGCCATTCTCGCTCCCGCATCATCCAGCCGACGATCACCGACAGCAACTCCAGGCGACCGTCGTCGCTGCCGTTACATCGCTTTAGACCATACAGCGAATGCGGGGACCATTCGGTCGGGGGTTCGATGGTGCTTGCCTCTGTCTTTGGGCAGATTCTTTCCGGTTTGGTCATAAAGCATCCCTCGATGCACCTCGGAATTAGGAGCCCCAGCGGGACACGTCGAGGGCCGTGTCTTTCGGCTTGGCTTGCGGGCCTCGCCTAGCTGGGGCGAAACAGTTCCGCCCGTCAGGCGACCGGCATCGGCTCGATACGCACCACAGCACGCCCCCCGACGGCCAAGGCGTAGCGCTGGACAGTGCGCAGCGAGGGCGCACGCTGGCCACCCTCCAGTCGGGCAATCACGCTCTGGGTCGTTCCCATGCGCTGGGCGACGTCGCTTTGCGTCAACCCGGCACGGGCACGGGCTGCAATCAGTTCGCGGGCCATGTCGAACTCTGCGGCTTGGTTTTGATACTCAGCCAGCGTTGCGGGGTCGGCCAGCAGGTCGCGTTTGATGTCCTTCAGAGTCTTCATGGTGCGGTGTCCAGTCGTTTGCGGGCGGTTTCCAAGGCGCTGCGGGGCGTGGTTTGGGTCTTCTTGATAAACACATGCAGCACCAGCAGGCGGCGGCCTTGAACGGCGGCATACACGGCGCGGGAGATGCCGTCCCGGCCTTGCATGCGCATCTCCCAGAGCTTGCCTTCCAAAGGGCGTATGTGGGGCAGGCCAACATGCTGCGGCCCAAAGCCTTCAAGCAACTCGGCGATGTGCACAAAGCGGGCGCGCATATCCTCGGGGAGTGCTTTTAGTTCCGGTTCTGCCAGCGGATGCAGAGTCACTGTCCAATTATTCAAAGTATAGCCTTTTTGCTATGTTTAAGCCACTACACGTAGGCTGCCAGCACCAGCGGTGGTAGGGTCGAAGGCAATCCCGGCTTGCTCCAGCACCCACGCTTCAATTTTGTTGTGGTGCAAGGCAAGCAGTTCGAGCGGGCGCACGGTGTAATGTTTCTCAGCGGTCGCGCTCGGCTTGTGGCCCATGATTTGTGCCACCACGCCGGCCGGCATATCCAGCCATTCTGTCAAGCTCTTGAAGGATCGGCGCAAGCCGTGAAGGGTCAAGCCTTCGAGTCCTGCAACCGTGCAGGCCGTTGAGTGCACAGCATTAGGCTCGGTGATGTGCCCGATCTTGCTGGTCGGGCTTGAGAAGACCCACTGATTGCGGCGGGGTAGGGCAGCCAACAAATTAGCAACATAGGGGGTCAGCGGAATGGTGCGTTCGCCTTCGACCTTGTCGCGGATGGTCAGCCCATGCCATTGCGTGTTTACATCATCCCAGCGCAAGGCGATTACTTCGCCAGGGCGGGCGCCAGTCAGCAGCATGGTTTGCAAAGCGGCGGCGATAGTGATGTTCGGAATCAGCCGCACATTTGTGAACCATGTCGCCAACTGTCCGCGCTGCAACACATCGGACTTTGCGGCGGGCTTGCCCAGCGACTCGCGGGCTTTGGTTGTCTTGGCAGGATTCTTGGGTGCCATCAGCGGCGCGTAGGCAGGTTGCTCGGCGCACCAACCGAGAAACACCTTCAGCAGCCGCCATGCCAACCGGGCCGATGACGGTCGCGTCTTGCCCTCTTTGGCTGCCCAGGCCTCGATGATGGCTGCGTCCAGACTGCGCAGCGGCAGGGCCATCAGCGGATAGAGCGGCCCTGGCTGGGTCTTGCCTGTCCCTCGGGTTCCCCGGGCGCTTGCCACGCCGCCGGCGCTTGCCTTGCGTTCATGGTCACGGCGGTGCAACTCGCCCCACATCGGGCGGCGTTCTGCAACATAGACGGCCCATGCTTGGCCCACGGTCGCCGTCATGCGTTTGCTGTCATCTCGCTTGGCAACGTCGGCGGCGGTGATTGCAGCCTTCACTTCACGCGGGTCGCGGCCTTCATCTATCTGGCGTTGAATCTCACGGGCTTTCTCCTGTGCCTGGGGGATGCTCCAGGCATCGGGGCTACCAATAGTCAGGCGCAAGCTCTTGCCCTTAAATTCACTTTGGAACACGTAAGACGGCTTGCCTGCCGGAGTTGCACTCAGACCCAGTCCAGGCGCGGTCACATCCCACATAAAAGTCTGAGTCTTGTCAGTTGGGCACTTGAACCCATGAACCCGGCCAGCAGTGAATGTAATCTTCGCCATGTCGTTCCCCTGAAAGTCTTACATCCTGAGGATGTAACGGCGGATGTAAGACGATTTCGGCAATATAGCCACATTTCAATCAACGTCTGGGCTATTTTTGCGTCCAGTGAAATTCAGGTAAACCGTTGATTTGTATAGAGTATATCTACATTTATCGACAATGGGGAATTGTATCTAAATGGGACTCATAATCCTTTGGTCCGCGGTTCAAGTCCGCGACGGCCTACCAAATATCGTAATTAAATCAAGCACTTGGCGCATAAAGCACGAAGTGCTTTTTTCTTGGCTGGTATGGAATGGCCACCAGGCAATTTGGGCAAGACAAGTCAGGCGTGCAGGCGCGCGACGCTCAAGTGCCGCCCTACGGCATGCATACCTTGGTCACGGTGTCGATTGTCGGATTCCGTTTCCGCCTAGGGCTAGGCATAGGGTCTTGTCGCCTGCTCTGGCGCCTCCCGGTCCCGTGACGGCATCGATATAGGCGGCGGCCTCGTCACGGTCGGTCAACGAGTCGTCGTAGCTCTTGTCACCTGCTGCTCTCATGGTGAGCGGCTTCGTTCCTTGTCATTCAAATACGCGATCGCTTGAGATTCGACCAGCGATGCGCGGCGGATGTTGCTGAATATTTTAATTTGCGAATACTCAAGGCGTTGACTTGGGCTTGCGGCACGATTGAGCACCTCCAGCCGTTTTGGGAAAGGTGGTCGGCTCGATAAAACCAATCTCTAAATTCAGATCAAGGTATTGATATTTTATTAATTCTTAAAACCTCAAGAAGGGTATCTTATGAAATTGTTGAAATTCCCGCTAATTCTGGCCGTCGTCCTCGGGTTTAGTGGTGGACCCCTGCAAGCCCAAACTATGACTGATAAGCAGGCGGCTCCAATGACCCGTCAACAAGTCAAGATGGAGCGCGACGAGTTCCTCAAACTGCACAGGTATGACGCGGGTACCGAAGAATGGATCCTGCGCTCGAATATCGATCCCCCTGCCGGCATGAAAACCCGAGCTCAGGTACGCGCTGAAAAAGACGAGTTTCTAAAGGCGAACAAGTTCGACAGCGTCACCGAGACCTGGCTGCCCCGTCAGGGCGTCCCCAAGTCGACATTGACACGTGCCGAAGTGCGCGCCGAGACCGCCCAGTTCATGAAGACGCATGAGTGGGATGAAATGAATGAACGCTGGGTCGAGAAGGCCCCGCGCAAGGTCAAAGCGAAATAATCGTTTGCCGTTGCATCAATCGGCTTACGGATTAATTCCGCAGCCGTTGAAAAAAAGCCCAGCCTAATTGGCTGGGCTTGGCTTTTTATGGACCAGAATTTCGCGTCAATCCTGGGTTTGGCAAAATCAGCGGTTCGCTATATCACCACATGGCCACCAATTTCAATCGAGTGATCAAAGGGTATCTTGAAATATTCGGTAGCACTTTGCATGGTCCGGTGCAGGTAGATGAACGGGGCCATCGTCAGGGCTGACGCGCCTCTTGATACCACCCGCTCCTTGCCCACGAAAAATGATATTTCCATCAAATTGAAGTGGAATTCGCGGGCCCGCAAGAGCGCGACGGTGCGCATGATATGGGGCTCTTCCATATACCCATGGCGCACGGTTACTGAATGGAAGTTGTGGGACAGATGTTCAATGGTCAGTCGATCGTCGTCGGCCACATGGGGCGAGTTGACGGTCTCGACATTCATCAGGATCACGCGTTCATGCAGGACCTTGTTGTGCTTCAAGTTGTGCAGCAAGGAGACCGGTGCAATATGGCTGTGCGGCACCATGAAAATCGCTGTTCCGGCGACACGGTGCGGCTGGCTTTTGTTCAGTGATTCAAGGAACTGATCCAGCGGAATCGAACTTGCCCAGCGGGCTTTGAGCAAGCGGTTGCGGCCGCTGATCCAGCAGATCATTACCAGCAAAAGCACGGCGGCGACGCTGACTGGCAGCCAGCCGCCCTCAAAAAACTTGAACAAATTGGCGCCGAGAAAGACCGAATCGAGCAGGAAGAAAATTGCAAAAAGCGGCAGGAACAAGAGTTTGTTCCACCCCTTGGTGAAGACCATCACATAGGCCGCCATGATGGTGTCGATTGCCATCGCGCCGGTGACTGAAACGCCGTAGGCTGAGGCAAGATTATCCGAAGTCCTGAAGCCGAGCACCAGAATCACGACACCGAACAGCAGGAAGAAATTCACCTTGGAAACATAGACCTGGCCGATTTCCTCGGCCGAGGTATGTTTGACCAGAAGGCGTGGAATGAACCCAAGTTGCACCGCCTGCGTGGTGATCGAAAATGCCCCCGAGATCACGGCCTGTGATGCAATGATGGTGGCCATGGCAGCCAGAATCAACATGGGGATCAACGCCCAGCTGGGTGCCAGGCGGTAAAACGGATTGTCCAGGGCCGAAGGGTCGCGGATCAATAGTGAACCCTGGCCGAAATAGTTCAGCAGCAGACAGGGGAAAGCCAGCATCAGCCAGGCCTTCTGGATCGGCGCGCGTCCGAAATGACCCATGTCGGCGTACAAGGCTTCGCCACCGGTCACTGCCAGCACGACCGAACCAAAGATTGCGATGGCCACGCCGGAATGAGACATCAGGAATGAAATTCCGGTCAGCGGATTGAGCGCCGCAAATATGGCCGGGGATTGGACCACCTCGGCCAGACCGATCAAGCCCAGCGCGGAAAACCAGACCAGCATCACCGGGCCGAAAACCTTGCCGATCACCGCCGTACCGAAGCGCTCAACCGCGAACAGGCAGATGATCAGGAACAGGGCGATATAGATCACATATTTCTCAAGGTCGGGCGACAGGACTTTCAAGCCCTCGACGGCACTCAGCACCGAAATCGCCGGGGTGATCATGCTGTCGCCGAAGAACAGCGCGGCCCCCAAGGCCCCCAGGATCGTGACCGGCCAGCGATATTTCGAGTCCTTCTTGAGGTCCTGCAGGACCAGGGCGGTGAGCGCGAAAATACCGCCTTCACCCCGGTTATCGGCCCGCATGATGACAAACACATACTTCAGCGTCACCACCAGGGTCAGGGCCCAGGTGATCAAGGACAGGATGCCGTAAACCGCCTGGACAATATCGCCACCCTCCTTGGCCCCGGAAGCTTCGACCGAAACTTTCAAGGCATAAAGCGGTGAGGTTCCTATATCTCCAAAGACGACGCCAAGGGCACCGAGCATGAGGGCAGCGGTTGCCTTGGTTGATGCCTTGCCGGGGTGTCGAGAGGTCATGGGATGCCCAGGAAATTAACAGATTTACTCGCGCAGCAATGCCCAAACCAGGTCAGCAGCGCACGATGGACTTGCCAGGAAACGGCAAGATTGGCAGGGCGCAGTTTAACCAAGGAAAGGCGTTGAAAACTGAGTAATTCCCCGCCCCTGCCTGAAAGCCATTTCATCACGCAATTTATTTAAACCGCGCTTTTGATCCGCAGCGCAACGACTGTAAGACTAAGGCAGGTAAGCGTTCAGCGCAGTCCGTGAAGCGTTGGGCAGAGCATCCCTGATGCAAGCAGGATTTCGCGATCGGTCCATCGGCGAAACCTGCCAAGGGCAAGGGCCTCAGGTACCGGCAGTTGCCGTTGCTTTCGGATACCACCAGGGCGAAGCGCCGCCGTCGTTGATCATGAAGGCCTGCTGGCGGTAGAAGCGCTGCAGGCTGGCAGCACCCATGCGCGAACCGCCGAGGCCCGAGCTCTTGAAAGACTGTTTGACCGCGTCATGCACGATCGCAGTCAACGAAGCGTCATTGATCGATACGGCGCCTGCCTGCAAACGGGCCGCCATCCCGCGGGCTTGATCAAGGTCGCGGGAAAAGATGCAGGCCGACAAACCAAAAACCGTTGAATTGGCCAACGCGACTGCCTCGTCATCGTCGTCAAAGGCCATCACCGGCAGGATCGCCGCGAAGGTCTCTTCGTTGATGATCGCCATTTCATGCGTGACATCGACCAGCACCGTGGGCTCGCACCAGAAGCCGCCGCCTTGTTCCAGCACCTTGCCGCCAAGCACCGCGCGGGCCCCTTTGTCGATGGCATCTTGCAGATGCCGACGCACGATCGGGACTTGCACCGCAGCGATGATCGGGCCGATCTGGCCCTGATCGATGTCGGGATAGTTATGCCGCAGGGCGGCAACTTCGGCAACCAAGGCTTTGACGAAGGGGGCGTGAACGCTCCGGTGCACGTAACAGCGTTCGATGGACTGGCAGGCCTGGCCGGCATTGACCATGCTGCCCCAGGCCAGCGCGCGCGCGGCCATCGCGATGTCGGCGTCGGCGCAGACGATCGCCGCATCCTTGCCCCCCAACTCAAGGTGCGCGGGAATGAAGGCCTGTGCCGCCAGTTCGCAGACGCGACGGCCCGTGCGAACGCTGCCGGTAAAACAGATCAGGTCGCTGTTGCGGATCAGGGCCTCGCCGGTCGCAGCCGCGCCGGTCACGAAGGCCAGCACGGCGGCGAGTTCAGGCACCTTGGCGATCGTGCGCTCGATCACCGGCACGAAGCGAGGCGTTGCCTCCGACGGCTTGATCAGCACAGCACAGCCGACCGCCAAGGCTGGAATCGCATCGATCATCGACAGCATCAGCGGAAAGTTCCACGGGCTGATGACTCCGGCCACCGCATAGGGCCGCTTGTGCTGTTCAACCTGCACCGTGGGGATTCGCGAGCGTCGCGGTGCTTCATCGACGAGCAATGCCGGTGCATCGTGCAACCAGCGGCGGATCGTGTTTTGTACGCCGGTGACTTCCATCATCGATTCAAGTCGGCGTCCGGTATCCGCGCTGAGCGCCTGCGCCAAGGCCTCGCGGTCCGCTTCGATTTCATCGGCCAAGCGGGCCAGAACAGCCAGCCGCTGACTGGCGCCGAGCGCGCACCAGGCTGGTTGGGCAGAACGTAGGCGGGCGGCACAGGCGGCCACCGCTTCATCGCTGTGCACGGGCATTTGGTAATCGATCTGGCCGGTTCGCGGGTTGCGGGTCGGCAGGCTTGTCGCATCAGTCATGGAATAAATCTCGGATTTGACTCCGCCAGCCGCGCAAACTTGCACGGCCTGAGGCGGAAATTCAGAGCGCTCTGGTGCGCTCCAGTTCGGTCAGGTAATGGCGTCGAATGGCCGGGATCAGCAGCAGCGGCACCAAGCCGTAAATCAGCGGCACGGCGGAAATCGCCAGATGCAGGTTGGCTTCACCGAACACTCTGGTCGAAAGCCAGCCGACCGATGTTGGCCCCAAGCCCAGCCCGGTAATGCTGATCACCATGTAATACAGCGCCACCACCTGTCCGCGGATGGACGCCGGGGTGATGTCGAGCAGCGAGACCATGCCGGTGACGCTGACGGTGCCGATGCCGACCGTACCTAGGCCCAGCATGACAAAGGCGGTCAACGCGGTCGGCATCATCAGGGCAGCAACCGAGGACAGGAGCATCAGCACGAAACCGATCCAAAGCAGGCGGAACGGCGCGTCATGCTGACCGGCCTTGCGCCAGCGGTCACACATCGTGCCGACCAGGGTCACCGTGATCGGGCCGATTGTCAGCGTCATCAGGCCGTTGATCCAGGCATAGTCACGCGGCAGCCAGCCGAACTTGCGGGCGAAAGCGCTTGGATTGAAGCCATGGCTGTAGGCGATGATCGTCATCACGCAGATCAGCGAGAACAAGCCGATGAAGGCCCCAGCATGGTTTTTCACGTGGCCCATTCCACCTGAAAATCCGCCTGCGGCCGGCGCCGTGCGGGTTTCGACTGAGCGGCGTGCGGGTTCGGGAACGAACAGGAAGGCGATAGACAGCAGGATGCCGGGCAGGCCGACGACCAGAAAAGCGAACTGCCAGGGTTTGACCGCGCCGAGCAGTGGCAGATCGATGCCTTCGGAAGTCTTGGCCCAGGTCAGCACGATGGCCCCGATCAATGAGGCTATGCCCG
>CANFIC010000144.1 GCA_947446685.1 Burkholderiales bacterium | reverse complement strand
GAGGGTGGCAGGGTCGGCGCTGTCGGGGCGCAGGTCGTAATGGGTCACCCCGACCAAGCCGTCGGCGCTGATCGCAATGCTGGGCGTGAAGGCGGCCACGCTGATTTGCCGGTTGATCAGCAAAGGCGCGCTCCAGCTGAGACCGCCATCGCTCGAACGGGTCAGCAAGATGGCATCGCGCTGGCCGGATGAAAAACGTGCGTCCTGCCAGGCCAGCCACAAACTGCCCGCCGGGCCGACGGCGATGGAACCCAGGTAAGCGCCATCGCGGATCGCCTTGCCGCTCTGCGGGTCCTTGGCGCCAACCGCCTGAATGTCGGTGATGCGGATCGGCGCCGACCAGGTCAAGCCCTTGTCGCGCGAGCGCAGCACACCAAACCAGGAGGTCTGCTGGTTGCCCAACGTGTCGATCTGGGTGAACAGATTGATCAGCGTGCCATCGGGCAGCACGACGATGCGGTTGCCCAGCGTCTGGCTGATACCGCCCGCCTTGACCGGTGCATAGATCATGCGGGCCGGCTCCCAGGTGGCGCCGCTGTCACTGCTGCGCGCCATCAGCGTGGGGCCGAAACCGCTGTTGTCGATGCGGTCCCAGACGGCGAAGACATAGCGCGCATCGGTCGGGTCGGCAGTCAGCGAGTTCTTGTCGTTGAACAAGGTATCGCCATCACGCAACAAGGTGGCGGGCTCGCTCCAGCTGCGGCCACTATCGGTCGAGCGGCTGACCAGCAATGCAGAAGATGAACCGGCCAGCAAAGTCCCGCCGTTGAAGCTCAAGGCCATCGAATAGATCACGCCGCCAGGACCGATGTCGACCCAGGGATCGCTGGCGCGCTCGTAGTCGCCACTGCTACCGGTCAGCGCACCGCCGCAACGTGAAAAAGGCATCAGCCGCCTGGTCCAGGTCACGCGGCCATCAGTGGAGACCGCGGTCACCAGCGCCCTGGCGCCGCCATCGCTCCAGCGATCCTGCTGCCAGGTGGCGGCGAGCAAACTCGAATTCCCCGGCTGCACTGCCACAAAGGGCTCGACCTCGGCATTGGCATAAAGCAAGCCACTGCTCGAACCTCCGTCGCAGCCAGCCTGAACCGGGCTGCTGGTGCTGATACGGCCAGCTGGCAGGGTCAGCGCCGGCGTCACCGGCACTTGAGTCGGGCTCGAACCGCCACCGCAACTGCCCAGGGCGGTCAAGGCGCCGACCAGCAACATCCAATAACCAAGTCGCAGCGCTTGCATCAACCGAATCCTTTCAAATAGTGCGACGCAGATTGGCCGGGGCGATCTTCAGCGCCTCGCGGTACTTGGCCACGGTGCGTCTTGCGACCTGGATGCCCTGCTCATCGAGCATGCTGGCCAAGGCGCTGTCGGACAAGGGTTTGGCCGGAATTTCAGCGGCGACAAACTGCTTGATCAAGGCGCGCACTGCCGTGCTCGAGGCGTTGCCACCGGAATCGGTCGAGAGCCCGGAGCCGAAGAAATATTTCAGCTCGAAGGTGCCGAAGCTGGTGGCCATGTATTTGGCCGTGGTGACGCGCGAAATCGTCGATTCATGCAGGCCGAGTTCGTCGGCAATTTCGCGCAGCACCAAGGGTTTCATCGCCAACGCGCCATGGGTGAAAAAGCTTTTTTGGCGTTCGACGATGGCCTTGGAGACCCGCAAGATCGTCTCGAAACGCTGCTGGATGTTCTTGATGAACCAGCGCGCTTCCTGCAACTGTCCGCCCAGGGGACTGTTGCTGATACCGCCCCGCGTGGCACGCAGCGCATTGGCATAGAGCTCGTTGATGCGAAGCTTGGGCGCAGCTTCCGGGTTCAGGGTGACGCGCAGCTCGCGCCCGACCTTGCGCACGATCACATCGGGCAGCACCGCCTGCGCCTGACCCGGGGCAAAGCGGCGGCCGGGTTTGGGCTCGAGCGCCGTGATCATCGACTGGGCAAGACGCAGCAGCGCATCATCGGCGCCGGTCAAGGCCATCATCTTCTTGCTGTCGCGCCGAGCCAGCAGTTCCAGATGCGAGTCGCAGATCACGATCGCCAGCTGCTGCGCCTTGCTGGCCGGCTGTGTGCGCAATTGCAGCACCAGGCATTCAGCCAGGTCCCGGGCGCCGACACCGGCAGGATCCATGCTCTGCAACCAGTTCCTGGCGATGCGCAGGTGGTCGAGCAGTTCTTCCTGGCTGTCTTCATCGTCGGTCAACGCGGCGGCGATTTCTTCCAGGCTGTCCTCGAGATAGCCGTCGTCATTGATCGACTCGATCAAGACTTGCAAGGCAACGCGGTCACTTTCCGACAAGCCCATGCCAGCCAGCTGTTGGCGCAGGTGTTCGGCCAGGCTGATCTCGGCTGAATCCTGTTCGCTGCGCTCACCATCGTTCTCGTTGTTGCCACTGCCGGTACCGCTGCTGCTGGGCAGCTCGCGGATGCCGTCGAAATCGTCACGCTCGGTGCCGTTTTCCCAATCCTCGCGTTCGGTTTGGCCGAAATCCTCAGCCTTGATTTCGGCCATGTTCTCGGCCTCGGCGCCACCGCCGAGTTCGCTGTCGGCATTGCTGTCCTCGGCCGCCGAGGCGCTGCGGATTTCATCCAGCTCGGGCGTAGCCACCGAGTAATCTTCCTCGGTCTCGAGCAGCGGGTTCTGCGCCAGCATCTGTTCGACTTCCTGGTTCAGCTCCAAGGTCGATAACTGCAACAACCGGATCGATTGTTGCAGCTGCGGCGTCAGCGATAGATGCTGACTGAGACGAATCTGGAGCGACTGTTTCATCGCGCCAACCCGCCGTCACATGCGGAAGTTTTCACCGAGATAGACCTTGCGGACATCAGCGTTGGCGACGATCTCGGACGGCGTGCCTTCAGCCAGCACAGCGCCCTCGCTGATGATGTAAGCGCGATCGCAGATGCCCAGCGTTTCGCGCACATTGTGGTCGGTGATCAGAACCCCGATACCGCGCGCCTTGAGGAAACCGATGATGCGCTGGATCTCCAGCACGGCGATCGGATCGACACCGGCAAATGGCTCGTCAAGCAGGATGAAGCGCGGCTGTGTAGCCAGCGCACGCGCGATCTCGACACGCCGGCGTTCGCCTCCCGAGAGCGCCGGCGCCGGGCTGTCGCGCAGCTTCTCGATTCCCAGGTCGTGCAGCAGACTCTCCAGCGCCGCTTCGATCTGCTGCTTGGGCCATGCGCGGCCATCGGGACCTTGCTGCAATTCGAGCACGGCGCGAATGTTATCGGCCACATTGAGCTTGCGAAAAATCGAGGCTTCTTGCGGCAAATAGCTCAGCCCGAGCTTGGCACGCTGATGAATCGGCAGGCGCTGCACCGGCTTGCCATCGATGCGGATGACGCCGGCATCGGCGCGCACCAGGCCGACGATCATGTAGAAACTTGTCGTCTTGCCCGCGCCGTTGGGCCCGAGCAGGCCGACCACCTCGCCGCTGTGGACATCAAGGTGAACATTTTTGACAACCCGACGCACGCCATAGCTTTTGGCCAGTCCCTCTGCTTCGAGGCGGCTGTCGGGCGGCGACTCGATCGCGGCCCTCTGATTGGCTGGGGCGAAGGTCATTTGGGCTTGCGCGGCTGCAAGCTCAGGCTCGGCTGGAGCGGCAGGGCTGGGGCCACCGGCTCGGCACTCTGGGCCTCGGTGATCTCGCGCGGCATCATCACCATGCGGGCGCGCCCGCTCGGATGCGGCGAACCTGCACCCGCTTCCAGCGTAAAGACCTCGGTGCGGTTGTCAAACAGGATCACCGCGCCGGTCACTTCGTCGGCCACCAGAGCGCCGCGCATGATGCGCACCACCGCATTGCCGATAAAACGCACGGTATCGGCGCGGGTGTCGAATTCCAGTTGGTCAGCAAAACCCTCGATCGCTTCGCCGGGTACATCGCGCGCCTGACGGAACCTGACCTGTTGACCCGGCAGGCTGCCTGCCTTGGCCTGGTAATAGCCGTCAGCCGTCTCGCTCACGGCGATGCGTTCGGCATGCAACACCATGCTGCCCTTGCTGAGCACGACAGCGCCGACGAACTCGGTGCGCTGGTTCGCCACATCGATCCTGCCGCCCTGGTCGGAAGTGATGTTCAAAGGCTTCAATCGATCAGCCTTTTCCGCCAAGGCCGGCGTGGCCAAAAGGCTCAGGCACAGCAGCAGGGTCAGCGCGCTGGGGCGCCGGTCAGGCAGTCGGTTTGAACGATTCAGGTCGGGGGTTTTCATGGCGGCACAGTTCTTGCAGACCATTCTATCCCGAGGCCGTGACCCAGGACTCAGACATTCAGGTGGTGATCTCGGTCACGACCTTGAATCGATGCGGATACTTCGATACGCTGCTGCAGCTGGCACCATGGCCGCAGCCGCAGCGAATGAAGCCGGGTCTGCGGGCACCGAGATAATGCGGGCTTGACCGACCCACCACAAGAGGCCGAAGCATGAAAGTTCTCCTTGATGACATGAAAAAATTCAACGGCCCTTCTGCCTCATCGCTGATCGACAAGGCCAGGCCGGGTTGCGCGGCTGTTACCTTGAAGTTGCGCCTTGCCTTGCAGTCGACGCTGCTGGCCTGCGCATGCACCTGGGCCGGCGCTGGCGAGGCGCGCGTGACGCGCATCGTCATTGATGAGATCCTGCCCTTGACCGGTGGTGTCGGCCCGGCCTATGAACAGCTGGTGGGCCGAGCTTTTGGCGAGCTGGACCCGCAGCTGCCGGGCAACCAGCGCATCCAGGATATCGAACTGGCCAAAGATTCCGATGGCAAAGTCCGGTATGCGGCGACCTTCACGTTGATCAAGCCGATTGACATGAAGCAGGCCAGCGGCCTGATGTGGCACGATGTGCCCAATCGCGGGCGCTCCGGCAATATCGCAGGCGCCGAACGTGCGGCCGGCGATGTGCTGTTGGCCAGCGCCTGGCAGGGTGACAACGCCGGGGCAACCCTGGTGCGGCCCCAGGCTGCGGTGGCAGGCGCGCATTGGCTGGCGCTGCCTGTAGCGCGTGGCGCAGACGGAAGCCGCATCACCGGCGAGGTCTTCGGCCGGATCGTCAACCGCAGTGGTGCAAGCTCGCAGCCGCTGATCGTGCAGACCAATCCGCTGCCCTACCGCCCATTGAGCCTGGACACAAGGCTAGCAAAGCTGGTCTCGCGCGGCGGTGAAGACCAGTACGGCCGCGTTTCGGACGAGCGCCTGATTCCGCCCGAGGATTGGGCCTGGGCAAATTGCAGCGCGGCCAATCCGTTTCCAGGCACACCGGACGCCAGCCAGATCTGCCTGAAAACCGGTTTTGATGCCAAGCGCCTGTACCAGGTCGTGTTCACCGCCGCGGATCCCTATGTGCTGGGCATAGGCTTTGCAGCCTGGCGTGACCTGGGGCAGTTTTTCAAGAGCGCAAGCGCCGATGACAGCGGCAGCACCAATCCCCTGGCCTCGGACCGGCGACCGCTGATCACGCACAGCATCGGACGCGGCGTCTCGCAATCGGGCAACTTTCTCCGCGCCTGGTTGCACCTGGGTTTCAACCAAGCCGAGAACGGGGCAGCCGTGCATGACGGCCTCTGGCCGATCATCGCCGGCCGCCGCATCGCGCTGAACTATCGCTGGGCACAGCCAGACGGTGTGCTCGAGCTTTATCAGGCCGGTAGCGTGGGCCCGCAATGGTGGCTGCCAGCGGCCGACCCGCTGCGATCACTGCCCGAGGCGGGCATCCTGGGCCGCTGCATCGCCAGCAAAACCTGCCCGAAGGTGATCGAGCATTTCGGCTCGGCCGAGGTCTGGGCGCTAAAACTGACGCCGGAATGGATAGGTACGGACGCCAAGGCCGACCTGCCTCTGCCGGATAACCTGCGCCGTTACTACATCGCCAGTTCCAGCCATGGCGGAGGGGTGGGCGGTTTTGACAGCAGCCTGCCCGGCGCAGGCTTGCCGACTACCGGACCCCGTTGCCCGGGCAACAACTTCGGCACCGGCATGCTTCCGGCCAACCCGATGCCGCATACCGAAACGGTCAATGCCATCCGTCACCATTTCAGGCGCTGGGTAATGCAGGGGACGCCACCGCCACCGAGCCGCTGGCCTACCTTGCGCGAAGGTAATCTGGCGCCGGCGAACAAGCTCGCGATCGGATTTCCCACGCTGCCCGGTTTGCGCACCAGCTTGCCCGAGGCAGACTTCATCATGCCGGTGCATGACCTCGATTGGGGCCCGCAGTTCAACGCAATCGATGGCTCCGGGGTGCCGACGCTGGCGCCGCCGCGCATCAAACAGGTGCTGGCCATGCATGCGCCCAAGGTCGACGCCGATGGCAACGAATTGGGCGGCGTGCCGGTGGTGCTGGCCGAAGCGCCGCTGGGCACTTACCTGGGCTGGAACATCACATCCGACGGCGCCCGACCATTTCATGCGGGCCAGATCTGCAACTATGCGGGCGGCATGATTCCCTTTGCCCGGACGCGCGCCGAGCGCGAGGCGAGCAATGACCCACGGCTGTCGCTGGAAGAACGTTACGGCGACCACGAAGGCTATCTGCAGGCCGTCAGGAAGGCGGCCGAAAGGGCCGTGAAAAGCGGCTTCCTGCTGGAGAACGACGCACAAGCCATGCTGCAGGCCGCGCAAAGCAGCCAGGTGTTGAAGTGAGCTGTCGCTCGTAGGCGCCATAGCCTTCGGCCGGCTGTTCAAGCCGCAGGCAAAATTGCGGCCTCAGCAATGTCGCTGGCAAACGACATTGGCTTCGCCGTTCGGCCCGCCCCAGCCCTGGCGCTCGTAGGCGCCCTAGCCTTCGGCAGGCGTCGTTCAAGCCGCAGGGCTTGAACTCGGTCCGCCTCAGGAATTGTTTCGGGCGCGCTTGATGAGGAAATCGGCGACGGCGAGGGCTTGCTGGCCTTGGCCGACTTCGGATTGGCCTTGTGTGCCGGCCTGCGAAGGCGCGGTCAGGAAGCGTCCAGCGATCCCCAAAGCAGGCACGCCATCGATGCGATAGCCTTCCGACAGCTTGCCGGCCTGCATCGATTTGGATTGCACGCCAAAGGAGTTGAAGGCGTCCTTGAACTTGGCCGCGTCCACACCCAGCCTTGACATCAGCGCGACGATCGCCTTTTCATCGTCAAGGTCGAGACGTTCGCGGTGGAAGGCATTGAAGATGGCGGGGCGCAATTCACTTTCACGGCCCATCGCTTCGAGCGCATAGAACAAGCGCTGGTGCAATTTGATATTGGCCCGGAAACCCACGTGAACGCGACGGAACGCGACGTCTGGCGGCAACTGCTTGACCCATGCTTCCAGCACTGGCTCAAAGGTATAGCAATGCGGGCAGCCGTACCAGAAGAACTCGACCACCTCGATCTTGCCCGGCACAACCGGCAAGCGCTGCGACAAACTCTGGTATTGCCGGCCCTCGATCGGGCCGCCCTGGGCCAGCACCAAGCCGGGCAAGACCGAAAAACCCGCCAGGCCAACAGAAAAATCACGCCGTTTCATCTTGAAAGTCCTCGAATCAGATAAGGGAAGGGATAGAGCTCAGCGCCTGACAGGCACCAGATTGGCTTCGTTGCCGGATGACTCGATCTTGCGCTGCAGCGCTTCGGCCTCCTCGCGAGCGTCCATCGGCCCGAGTCGGACGCGAAATACCGTACGACCGGACTGTTCGCGCTCGGTCACCTTGGCAGCAAACCCGAGTATTGCCAGCTTGGCGCGCTGCTGTTCGGCATCGTCGGCCTTCACAAAAGCGCCCGCCTGGACAAAGTAGACATAGGGATCGGCCACCGCAGCAGCCAGCGCCGAAGCGGAACTCGCCGCAGCAGCCCGGCTTTCAGGCTTCTTGTCGGCGGGTTTTTCGACCGGTTTTTCGGTCTGTTTTTCAACCGGCTTCAGCGCTGTCGCAGGTGCTGGGGCGGGCTCGACCGGCTCGGGCGCGCTCGCGGCCACACTGACTGCGCCACTCGCAGCCTTGGCAGACTTGCCGGCCAGCGCAGCGTTCGGGTTCCAGTTCTTGTTGTGCGCGGCCTCTTCGAGGTCCTGCTCGGCCGTGCGCTGCGGCACCTTGTTGATGAAGGGGATCGGCACCTTGGTGATGTAGAGCGCCACACCGAGAGCCACGGCCAACCCCAGCAACAGGCCGACGATCAGGCCCAGTACAAATCCGCCGCGCTGCTTGCCAGCCAAGCCTTTGTTCATGAATTCTCCAAGCTTTCTCTGGACATGATTGTCGGTGCACTGACGCCCAGCACGACCAGCGCATTGCGCAGGACCTGGCGGGTTGCCGCCAGCAAGGCCACGCGGGCCAGCGTCAATTCGGGGGTCTGATCGAGCACGCGCTCGGCCGCATAGTAGCTGTGATAAGCGCCGGCCAGATCCCTCAAGTAAAAGGCCACATCATGCGGCGCCAGGCCTTCGGCAGCGCTGCTGAGCATGCGCGGGTAGTCGGCCAGCTTGAGCATCAACTGGTTTTCGGTCGCTGCGACCAGCAGGCCCAGATCGGCACTGCCGAGCATTGCTTCGTCACCACCGCGCGTGACCCAGTTGCGGATCACCGAGCAGATACGGGCATGGGCGTACTGGACGTAGAACACCGGGTTTTCGTCGTTCTGCTGCAAGGCCAGATCGACGTCGAAGGTGAATTCGGTGTCGGCCTTGCGGCTGTTCAGGAAGAACCTCACCGCGTCGCGGCTGGTCCAGTCGATCAGGTCGCGCAGCGTCACATAGCTGCCGGCGCGCTTGGAGATCTTCACCTCGACCCCGCCCTTCATCACGGTGACCATTTTGTGCAGTACATAGTCAGGAAAGCCCTGAGGAATGCCGACATCGGCCGCCTGCAGCCCGGCGCGTACCCTGGCGATCGTGCCATGGTGGTCGGTGCCCTGCACATTGATGCATTTGGTGTAGCCGCGCTGGAACTTGTCGATGTGATAGGCCACGTCGGGGACGAAGTAGGTGTAGCTGCCATCGGACTTGCGCATCACGCGGTCCTTGTCGTCGCCGTAATCGGTCGATCGCAGCCACAGCGCACCGCCCTCCTCAAAAGTCTTGTCGGCGGCGATCAATCGCGCCACGGTCGCCTCGACCGCGCCGCTGGCGTACAG
>CANFIC010000143.1 GCA_947446685.1 Burkholderiales bacterium | reverse complement strand
GCTTCGAGGTTCAAGTGATCGGGGTGATGTGATGAGCGCCGGCAAGTTGCTGATCCAGCCGCATGAAGTGGTGCTGGCCGAGCCCCGCGGGTTTTGTGCCGGCGTCGACCGCGCGATCGAGATTGTCGAGCGGGCTTTGACGAAGTTTGGCGCACCGATCTATGTGCGTCATGAGATCGTCCACAACACCTATGTGGTCAACGACCTGAAAGCGCGCGGCGCGATCTTTATCGAGGACCTCGCCGAAGTTCCGGCTGGCGCAACGCTGGTGTTCAGCGCCCATGGGGTCAGCCAAGCTGTGCGGCACGAGGCAACGTCTCGCGGTTTCCATGTTTTCGATGCGACTTGCCCGCTGGTCACCAAAGTGCATGTCGAAGTCGCCAAGCTTCACCGCGAGGGCTATCAGTTCATCATGATCGGCCACAAGGGACACCCTGAAGTCGAGGGCACGATGGGCCAGTTGAGCGAGGGCATCTTTCTGGTCGAAACGGTCGGTGATGTGGCGCATCTGCAAGTCGCCGATCCGGCTCACCTGGCTGTCGTCACGCAGACGACGCTGAGCGTCGATGACGCCGCCGAAATCATGGCGGCCTTGAAAATCAAGTTTCCGCTGATCCGCCAGCCCAAACAGCAAGACATTTGTTACGCGACACAGAACCGCCAGGATGCGGTCAAGGTGATGGCGCCGCAGGTCGATGTGGTGATTGTGGTCGGCAGCCCCAGCAGTTCCAACAGCAACCGTTTGCGTGAGCTGGCCGAACGACTCGGCACGCCAAGTTTCATGGTTGACAGTGCTGATGATCTGCAACTTGAATGGCTGGCAGACCGGCCTCGTGTGGGGCTGACCGCAGGCGCATCGGCGCCTGACTTGCTGGTTCAAGCGGTCATCAGCCAGCTGCGCGCGCTCGGCGCGACCTCGGTGCGCAGTCTGCCGGGTGTTGAAGAGCATGTGCGCTTTCCTTTGCCCAAGGGTCTGGGTGACAAGGCGATGGCCGAGGCTGACCCGGCCAATTCCTGAAGCGGTTCCGGCTTGGCCGGCTTACCCGGCATATGCCGCCTGCTCTGCATTGAATAAAAAACCAAGGACTGAAGATGCTTGACATTAGCCTGCTGCGCAAGGACCTCGACGCCGTTGTCGATCGATTGAATCAGCGCAAGAACCCGCAAACTTTCCTCGATGTCGAACGCTACAAGGCGCTTGAAAGCGAGCGGCGCAGTCTGCAAATACAAACGGAGACCATGCAGGCACAGCGCAATAGTCTGTCCAAACAGATCGGAATGCTCAAGGGCAAGGGTGGGGATGCCAGCGCGCTGCTGGCCGAGGTCGGCGGTATTGCCGACTTGCTCAAGACCAGTGCCGAGCGACTCGATGCGATTCAGGACTTGCTCAACCAGATCCTGATGGGCTTGCCCAACCTGCCGCATGAAACTGTTCCTGTCGGCGTTGACGAGGCCGGCAACGTCGAGATGCGGCGTTGGAGCCCTTCCGGGGGAGAACCGACCCGCTTCGATTTCGAGCCGCGCGACCATGTCGACCTTGGCGCGCCACTGGGCCTGGATTTCGAGACTGGGGCCAAGCTGAGCGGTTCGCGTTTCAGCTTTTTGCGCGGCAAGATGGCCCGGTTGCACCGGGCCTTGGCGCAGTTCATGCTGGACACCCAGACCGAATTGCATGGTTACACCGAGTGCTATACGCCCTACATCGTCAATCGCGAAGTGCTCGAGGGCACCGGGCAGTTACCAAAATTCAAAGAGGACATGTTCTGGGTTCTGCGCGGCGGTGACGAGGCTGCGCAGGAGCAATACCTGATCTCGACCGCCGAAATCACCTTGACCAACAGTGTGCGCGAGCAAATTCTCGACGCTGCGCAAATGCCGATCAAGTTGACCGCCCACAGCCCCTGTTTCCGGTCGGAGGCCGGCAGCGCCGGTCGTGACACGCGCGGCCTGATCCGCCAGCACCAGTTCGACAAGGTCGAGATGGTGCAGATCGTGCACCCGGACAACAGCTACGCTGCGCTGGAAGAAATGGTCGGCCATGCCGAAGCGATTCTGCAAAAGCTCGGTCTGCCCTACCGCGTGCTGACGCTGTGCACCGGCGATATGGGTTTCGGCGCGACCAAGACCTATGACCTGGAAGTCTGGGTGCCTGCGCAAAAGACTTACCGCGAAATCAGCAGTTGCTCCAACTGTGAAGCGTTCCAGGCGCGGCGTATGCAGACCCGCTTCAAGAACGAGCAGGGCAAGAATGAGTTGGTGCACACGCTGAACGGTTCAGGCTTGGCGGTCGGTCGCGCGCTGGTTGCTGTGCTGGAGAATTACCAGAATGCCGACGGCAGCATCACGGTCCCCGCAGTACTGCGCCCTTATATGGGCGGGCTTGAAGTTCTCGCGGTCTGAAGGCCGGTTTTCTGCCCAAAGTTCGCTATACTTGAGGGCTGCACTCGCGGAGTAATTTGCGGGCGCCGTTCAAGGTAAATTCGGGAGAGGTGGCAGAGTGGTTGAATGTACCTGACTCGAAATCAGGCGTGCCGTAAGGCATCGGGGGTTCGAATCCCCCCCTCTCCTCCAGAATTTACCCTGTAACTGAATGACTCAGGTCAGCCTCTCGGCTGGCCTTTTTCAATTGTGCGCTGGTGTTTGCGCGGCCGCATGACAAGCCACTCATCAATCCGGCCAAGGCCGCCTGGTTGGATCAAGCGAAGAGTTTTCCTTGGTCCGCCCAAGGGTTGAAAAAATGGATCGACAATGGGCGTATCGATCGACAAGGCTTGCGCCAAATTGGAGTTCCGAACGCAATGCACATCAAGCTTGATCTTGAAGCCGATTTCTATAAGCGCTGCGCCAAGCCTTTATGAGAACTGCTTTTCGCTCTTCAAAGCCAAGCAGCCTGGCTGGCCCGGTCGGGCTTGAATTACCGTTTCGCCGCAAACGCATCAAGCTGGTTGTGATGGTCATGCTGATTCTGCATGGCGTCTTGCTGGTCTTCGGTTCGGCTGCAATCGTGAATCGGTATTCGAATGATCAAAAAGCAGCGCTCGATCTGGCCAATGTACAGATCGATGTGCTGGTGGAGCGGGCCACCAGATTTTCGGAGCTCGAGCCCAGCAACAGCCGGGTGCTGGAGCGGGTTCGGGAACTGACTGTCGACCCGCGCCGACTGTTGGTCAGAGTCTTTGGTGCAGACGGAAATCTGCTGTTCAGATCCGGCCAGGCTTTTGAGTTGAAGCTGCCGGACATTGATGTCGTCGCCAGCAAAGGCGGGCGCAGGATGGATCTGGATCGAGGGCAGTTGACGAAATGGGCGCCTTTGGGCGCGTTGGGCAATGTCGTCATGGTCGATATGGATCTCGCGCCAGTGCAGGCAGAAGCGAGGCTGCGAACCCTGCGCGACCTGGCGATCACCGGATCGACGGGTTTGGTCGGCATGTTCGTGCTCTGGTTTTTGCTGACGATTCAATTGCGCGAGCTGACTGCCATGGTCGATCAGGCCCGTGGTGGCCCCAGCAAGGAGCCGGGTTGGTGGGCGAGCCGTGAAGTCGTTGAAGTCCATGATGCCATGCAATTGCTGCGTCAATCGAAGCTGGATTTGTGGCAGTTGCATGAGCAAATGATGACAACCTTGCTGGCGGTCAGCAACGCTGCGCCTGACGCGATGCTGGGCTGTGATGAGCGCGACCGCGTCGTCATTTGCAACCGGGCTGCCGAAAAACTATGGGCTGACGCATCGGGTGTACTGGTCGGGCAGTCGTTGAGAAGTTTCCTCAGCCCCGATGGCCGCGCTGCATTCAAAGCTGAAATGCGTGTGATGCGCAAGGCCGGGGCACCGGCCGATCAAAACCGGACCTGCGAGACCGTCCTGCTCTCGAAGGATGGCAAGCGCGTGCCGATGCGTGTCACCCTCAGCATGACCGAGCTCGACGGCCGCCCGATGCTGGTATTGCATTGCGTCGATCGCAGCAGTGAAATCGATGCCACGCGTCAGCTTGGCGCAGCCTTGGCGCAGGCGCGTGGAGCGAATGAGGCCAAGAGCCGTTTTCTGGCCACTGTCAGCCATGAAATCCGTACGCCGCTGAATGGTTTGTTGGGAATGCACGACTTGTTGGCCCGTACTGTCCTCGATGCCGATCAGCGCGGCTTGGCCGACACCGCGAAAGCCTGTGGCAGGCAATTGCGAAAATTGCTCGACGATGTGCTCGACCTTTCCAAGATCGAAGCCGGCAAACTGGAACTCGAAAACAAGCCGTTTGACGTTCAGGAGCAACTGGGGCGGGCGGTGCGTCTCTATGCGGCCAGCGCCGAAGAGCGCGGACTGGAGCTGACGGTGAATTGGCATACCCCGCAGCGCATGTTGCTGGGTGACTCGTTCCGGATTGTCCAGGTGCTGAACAATCTGATCGACAACGCCTTGAAATTCACTGAAAAAGGCAGCATTGCCGTCGAGGTTCATACCGAATTGCTGCCGACTGATGCCGAAAGCTGCGAGCTCTGGGTCAGTGTGGCGGATACCGGGCCTGGAATTCCGCCGGCGCGGATGTCGCGCATCTTCGAGGTCTTTACCCAGCAGGACGAGACGATCACGCGCAAGTTCGGTGGCAGCGGTCTGGGATTGTCGCTGTGCCGGCAACTCTGTCAGGCCATGGGTGGCAATATCGCCGTGGCTGCAAGACCGGGTGGTGGCGCAGTGTTCACTTTCCTGGTGCGCTGCGGTGCCGCCCATGGCATGGCCCCGTTCCAGGACACGCGTCCGGCCGAAGATGCAGCGGTTGCACTGCTGGTCGGTCGCCGTGTGCTGGTGGTCGATGACAACCGCGTCAACCAGACGCTGCTGTCGCGCTGGTTGCGTCAGGCGGGTATGGAAGTGACCCAGGCTTACGACGGTGCGGCCGGACTCAGTGCGGTGACTGCCGCGCCGTTCGACGTCATATTGATGGACATGTCGATGCCGGTAATGAACGGACTGGAGGCGACTGCTGCGGTACGCGCTTTGGCGCAGTCTGACCATGAGCCGCGCTTCGCCACGACACCGATCATCGGCATTTCAGCCAATGCGATGGCAGGCGATCGCGATGCCTGTTTCGCGGCTGGCATGAACGCCTATGTCACCAAGCCGATCAAACGCGATGAGTTATTGACCAGCATTGTTGGCAATCTGGGTCCGCGCAAGGCTGCAATTGATTCTCAGATTGATGATGAAAAATTGCTGAATGGTATTTAAAGCGGCATAATCGGTTTAACTGTTGTAAACGAAGTTGCCTGGCAGCAGCCCGGGCGCTTTCGCTACGCTGACTTGCACAACGAACCGGATCCATCCAATGTCTGCCCAAGATAATCCTTCCGAAGATGGCCTGGCGCCGCTGCTCGAGACGAGTCGCGTTTGCGAGGATATGGGCATTGATGCCGAAGGCTATGCTGAATTGGTCGATATTTTCCTCGACGACCTGCCCGCCTTGCGGACCTCGATTGCTTCGGTGACGGCTGATGATCTCGAATCATTCGCCCGCCAATGCCATGAGCTTTGCACCACCCTGGGCGTGATCGGCGCCAGCCGGGCAATGCTGGCTTCACGCCGTATCGAACGCGACTTGCGCAGTGGGATCCAGGTTGACCTGGGGCTTGCAACAACCGGCCTGCTGCGCGAACTCGACGCCGTGGCGGGTTTGCTCGCCGCTGACTTCAGCGGGCAAAAGCGCTGAATCGCGACACGCTCTTTAAGGCGTTGCTGCGGGCATGCGCGCTGAAATGCAATTTATGAAGTTTAAGTTAGTAAAACTGTTAAACTAAGGCGATGAACAACCCAGTTCAAAGTCAGCAGGTTTTTTTGCTCAGCTCGCCGATGTTTCCTGATCCGGTTTCCATGGCGCTCGTTGATTCGTCGCAGCATGGCTTGCAGGCGGTTGAACTGCCGGCTGGCGCCTCGCTGGTGACCAGCCTTTCGGCCTTGAAGCAGGCTGCTTCGGCCGATTGTGGATTCGTCGGTGTGGGATTGGTCGGCACTTTGCTGCTCGGGCTTGCAGCGCTGTGTGGGCCTGATTCGGGCGTACGGGTGCTGGCGCTGTTCCCTTATCTTGGTGTCGACACCACGGTTTACGGGGTCAATGATGTGGCGACGACCTGGGCCAATCGTTGGCTTGCACTGGGCCGGATGCGCTTGACCCGGTCATTGATGGATCGGGTGGCGGTGAGTCCTGCGCCGCTGGGCCTCGATCATGTCTACGCGCCGGGCAGCATGTCCTGGGCCAAAGCTGCTGCCGCAATGGATACGGTCGACTTTGTCAGCTTGATCATGCCGGTGCGTTGCCCGACCACGGTGGTGCTCAATCTGGCCGCCGATCGCGTCGACCTGGAGCGCGCCCGGGTGATGATGCCGGCACTCAATGATGAAGTGCAGTTGGCGGCCTTCGATCCACGTGCCGAGTCGCTTGCTGCCAGGGTGCAGGCTTGGGCAATCGGTGGATCGTTTGAAAACGCGCAAGCGTTGAGGGCCGCTTGAATATCGTGCAAAACTTGAGCGCCGGATACCAGGTCGTGCTGATTTTGGCGGCGCTCGCCCTGGGCGTGGCGGCTTTCGGTGTCTGGATGGTCGGTGCGGAACGGCGCAAGCTGAAACGCCGGATTGAACCGGGAACGGCGTCTGAGGCGACTCCAGTCGATGCCTCGGTGGACGCGCTGCAATTGTCGCTATCGAGCTTGCAGCGTTTTGACAGTCTTCAGCAGGACTTGCGCACGCGGCTGCAGCAGTCGCGCGGCGAAATGGAATCTGATCGGAGCAATGTCGGATCGGCCGTCCAGTTGATGAAACGTGCAGCGATCGAAATGCGTTTGCCGGAAACCGTCTACGAAATTTACGAGAGCCTGCGCCTGTTGCCGAAAAAGTCTCAGGAGGCTCAGGCGGCAGATCGCGACTGGCATCGTCAGGTCGGCATCGAGCCGGCCTCGGCCATGATCTTCGAGGAGGCTGTGCGCTACTGCGCGGTGGATTTCAGTCTCGGTGCGCGAGAGTTCCGCATCAGCGGCAGGAGCTACGAGCTGTCACGATCCAGTTTCGATGAATTGACCTTGTTCGAGTCCCGCGATGCGGCGGTGCTGACTGTTCGCGTCAAGTTGACTGCGGACCGGGCCTCGGTGCTTGAAACCGCGGTGATGAGCTACCGTCCGGGCCCTTGGGTCAGCATGTTGTCGGAAGTGCGCGTCCGCATGGACGAACGGCGCGAGCGTCTGTTGCTGGGCAGCAGACATCGCGACATTGAAAAAATGCGAGCTGATTTCGGCTTGAATATGAACGTTCAGAATGTGAGAACTGCACGATGATTGGAAAAATATTGGCTCGTTTGCGCCCCAAAGCGCCAGCGCCAGACCACCACGCTGCTGATCCGCTGGCTGCCGAGCATGAAACAGTGCGCAAGCAGAGGGTTTCGTCCTTGCTGGACGATTTCACCAAGCGCTTGCGCGGGGGGGGCGCTGCCAAGACCGCGGGCCTGGTCCCCGTCGCGGCCGGCACCAAGCCTTTCGCCACGCCAGCCAAAGCCGGTCTGCGCAGCATGAATCAATGGCTCGACCTGCTCGGCTTGCTGGGCAGCGCTTGCCTGGTAATCTGGGTGATGGCTTCGAGCTGGAGCCTGGTTTCGGCCAGTCGGGGTCTTGAGCATCATGTGCTGCCGATTCCGAAGTTGAGCCAGTTTCCGATCATGGAGCGCAAGGCCTTGCTGACGGTGGATCGGCTCAGCCCTGAATTGCAGCTTGCCATGACGCCCGACGAAGATCGGTTGCTGCGCGCGATCCGCAATGTGGCAACTTTCGAGAATGCCCGTGCCGAGCAGACCTTGCGTGCCACCCGGGCCGAAGTGCAAGCCGTGGTTGAAGGCAGCGCTGCCGAGCTGGCCAAGGTTGAGGTTGGCGACGTGATCAAGCAGGTCAGTGGCAAACCGGCGGGCTATGTCTGGGATGTCTACAAGACGATGTCTGACCGGCCTTTGCGCCTGCTCGAGCTGAATGTGCTCAGGGGTACCGAATTGCTCAATTTGACGCTGAGCCTGAAAGAAGGCGATACCTTCGACATGTCCAACCATGGCCTGTTGTTCCCCGTGCCTCAGCATGTGCGTTATATCGGTCAGACCGATGCTGCGCGTCTGTCCGAACAGCTGCGCTCTGCTTATGTCGACAACGTGCCCCAGGAATGGCGCCGCAGCTATGTAGAAGGCCTGTTGGTGGTCAGCAATGAACTGGTCGGGAATCTGACCCGTCTGAGCGGCACTGCTTACAACGCGCCGGACTATCTGCGCATCGAAGACCTGCTGGTCTGGTATCACAGCACGTTCAACGAATCGCTGACCCAGTACCGTATCGGTGTTGACCGCATGCGGGCAAGGCAGACTTCAGCCTTGCTGCAGCTCGGCTGGGGACTGTTGGCTGGTGGCCTGGCGATGTTGTTCATGCTGGCCTTGAAAGCCCGCAATCGCTGGGCCGATTGATGAATCGGTCGCGAGTCCTGCGCGTGCGCATCGATGCAGCCATTGTCGAGCTGCCGGTCGCGTCCGTGCGGCGTATCGGTCGCATCGGCCGGGCCGATTGGGTCGGACTTGACGCCCATGGTGGGCAGTTGCAGGTGGCAGCCACCGATCACGGTCCGGTCATCGTCGTTGCGGCTCCGGCTTTACTGGAAATTGATGCAGTCTCGCCTCATCCTGCCTGGGCTGTCGTGTTGAGCGAAGGCGGACCCTTGTTGGCGGTCGCCGTCTGCGAGGTTCTCGGCCTGGCCTTCAGCGGGGAGTCCTTGGCGGCACCCGCCAAACGATCATTCTGATTCAAAAATTGCCATGGCATTCAAGCGATCACACCGAAAAAATATCGAATCCGTCATTGCCGGCCTGTGCTTGCTCGCGTTTGCAGCGCTGCTGCTGGCGCTCATGCTGAGCCAGGCGCGCAATCAACGTCAGCAAATTGCCGCTGACTTTTACCAGATCAATCTGCGCGCCCAGCGCCTGCTCGACCGTCCGGCGCCGCTTGATGCTGGCTATGCCCAGGAGCTTGGCTTGCTCGGTGAAAAGAGCGCGGCCCTGGGCAACGACCTGGGGGGGTGGTTTCTGGGTGATGT
>CANFIC010000142.1 GCA_947446685.1 Burkholderiales bacterium | reverse complement strand
GTCGATCAGCGCGATGCCAGGCTCAGCGCAGACCGGTCCTGGCTGACCGGCAGCAGCGCGCGGTCCCAGCCAGCACGAGCGCTGACGAATTGCTCGATGCGGTCGATCGCATGGGCGGACTCGGGCAAGAAACCCGCGATCTGGAAGACATGGGGCGTTTCTGGCCACAACTCGAGCTTGACATCGACGCCCGCCGCATACGCTTTGCCAGCAATGCGGCGCGCATCGTCGCAGAGGATTTCGTTGCTGCCGGCCTGCACCAGCAAGGGCGGGAAGCCTTTGAATTCAGCGAACAGCGGCGATACATCGGGATGGGTGTAAAGCTGTGGCGAAGGCACGTAATGGCGGCGCAAGACCAGCAGATCATGCAGGCGCAACATCGGGTCGAGATGGGCGTTGTCGACCATGCTGAGGCCGTTGAGCGTGCAGTCGACCGCCGGAGATAACAGTACCGCGCAGGCGGGCAATGCTTCGGCGGCCTGCATGGCGCGGTTCAAGGTGACCAGCACGAGGTTGCCGCCGGCCGAATCGCCGACGAAGACGATCCCGGCCGGATCGCAGCCACTGGCGAGCAGCCAGCGGTAGGCGGTATGGCAATCGTTGGGCGCTGCGGGGAAATGATGCTCGGGTGACAAGCGGTAATCGGGAATCAAGGCACGGGCCCCGAGCCGGCGGCACAAGCGGGCAGCAAATGCGGCGTGGGCATTCGGGAATCGGAATGCAAATGAGCCGCCATGCAGATAGAACAAGGTCCGGCCTGGGCGGGTTTGCGGCACCGTGATCCATTGCGCTGCCACGCCGTTGCAGTCGACTTGCTCGCGCTGCACGTCGCGGTCAAGCTGGAAATGGCGTGCATCGAGCTTTTCATAATGCTGCCGCAAGGCCGTCAGATCGACGTTGTGGCGCAGCGGTTTGCGCACCAACAGGCGCAGCAGCTGGTTGAACGCCCGCACGCGCCAACTGCCCCGACCTTCGACCCTGTGTATGGCTAGCGTCATCCTGTCCATTCCTGCGTCCTGGACCCAGTTTGTTGTCGCGGCGCCATGGCCTGATTGCGCGCCGGCAATCAGCCATGCAAGCACAGGCCTTGGGTCGCGGCTTGGTCGGGTGAAGGGCGACGTTCATCCGGTGCGACCCTTCTTCCAACGAGGGTCATGTGTTCCGGCGGTTTTGGTCGCGGTGAGCTGGAGTGGTTGCCCCAATGAAGCGCCATCAGCAAGAAGTTTGCCACCCAGTAAGTCAGTGAACATCCATTGAAATTACATTTAATGGGTGTACATTATTGCAATGGAAGTCGACTTCGACGGAGCAAAACGAGACAAAACGCTCGCCGAGCGGGGTTTGGACTTTGCTGATGCTGGAAAGGTATTTGATGGCGTTCACTTGTCTGGGCAGGACACAAGACAAGAGTACGCCGAAGACCGATTCATCACAGTAGGCTACCTGGAGGACCGCTTGGTTGTAATCGTTTGGACTCCGCGCGACGAGGTGCGTCGAATCATCCTAGATCCGGTAGTTGGACGCGGCCAAGTGGGCTGCGCTGCGGTGCGTTGGCAAGGCGCGCCGACGCAGTGGGCTGATGCCCACCAGGAGAAGCAACGCAGCCAGCGTGCCGTAGCGTGGCTCAATCGGATGCGTAGCGTTCTCACCCGTTGGGTGAAGGCTGGCGGAGAGAGTAGTCTCAATCGGCTTGAGGTCTTCGCGGCGGTGGGAAGCGGTCAACTGCCGAATCTAGGATTGTCAGCATGAGGAAAGCAAATGACCGCGAAAAAGCCCACTACGACCGCTATCTGGAATGATGCGGATGACGCGCCTGAGTTGAGCGAATCTTTTTTCAAGACCGCCGATCTGTATCAGGGCACACAACTTAAGGCGCGTGGTCGCCCCAAAGCCCTTGTGACAAAAGAGCCTGTCAAACTGCGAATAGATGCGGACTTGTTGGCCGCATTACGTGAGAGCGGGGAGGGCTGGCAGACCCGTATCAACGATATGTTGCGTGCCTCGCTGAGATTGGCCGGACGGGTGTAATGGAGCGTGGAGGCAATGTGATTACTTGCGCCGTAAAGCATGTAATGAACCGGGGTCAGAACCGGTCGGTGGATCGCTGCGGTCGGGAACCTGGCGAAAGATTGTGATTCGGGGGTTGCGGCCAAGCAGGTTCAACGCTTAGTTTGTTGGGCAATGCGACGCCAAGAGGCGAGGACTTCGCCTTGGACGTCCATCGATCTTGCCGGTGGAACTGCGGCCGACTTCGCGCCATCCCTGGATGTTTTCCCATAAATCTGCAGCGCCACGCGCATCCGGGTTCCGCCATACTTGATGCAAGTTGGATACAATTAACAGTGTAATTTTTCCATGTCATGGATAGAATGCACTAATGTACGATCGACTGTCGCAATCCATTCTGGGCGAATTGCTCGCGCAGTTTCCCGCTGTCGTGCTCTTGGGGCCGCGCCAGGCGGGCAAGACGACGCTGGCATTTGCGTTGAGGGACAAGAATCCCGGCGCCCTCTATCTGGACCTGGAACTCCCGTCAGCGCAGCGACAACTGGATGACCCGGAAGCCTTTTTTTTGGCGCACCCCAAGCAACTGGTCATCCTCGATGAAGTGCAACGTTTGCCGGAGCTTTTTTCCGTCTTGCGCGGAGTCATCGATCAACGCCGCCGAGACGGCGAAGCAAGTTGCCAGTTCCTGCTGCTGGGCTCGGCCTCAGGCATATTGCTCAAGCAAAGCAGTGAAAGTCTGGCCGGGCGGGTCGCACAGTTGGAACTCACACCGTTTCAGGCCAGAGAAGTATTGCTTGCCGACGAGGGCACCAACGGCGTCAATGCCCTGTGGGTTCGGGGTGGGTTTCCGCTGTCGTGGATGGCGGCCAATGATGTTCAAAGTCTCAGTTGGCGAGAAGCGTTCATCACGACTTATCTGGAAAAAGATATTCCAATGCTGGGCCCGCGGATTCCTGCGACCACATTGAGGCGCTTGTGGACCATGTTGGCCCATAACCAGGGGGAGTTGCTTGACCAATCGAAACTGGCAGCTGCCCTGGCCATCAGCGGACAAACCGTCGGTCGGTATATCGATTTGCTCTGCGACCTGATGCTGGTGCGCCGCCTGCCCGCATGGAGTGGGAATGTCGGTAAACGTCTGATCCGTGCACCCAAGGTGTACGTGCGCGACAGCGGCATCGTTCATGCCTTGCTGGGCTTGCAAGACCTGGATGCCGTTTTGAGCCACCCCGTGGCGGGGAATAGCTGGGAAGGGTTTGTCGTTGAGCAGTTGATCAGCGCAGCACCCCAGGCCCAGGCCAGTTTCTATCGCACCAGTCATGGCGCCGAAGTCGATCTGGTGCTGGAGTTCCGCAACGGGCAAACCTGGGTGGTTGAAATCAAGCGCTCTTCGGCACCCACGGTGTCCAAAGGCTTCTACCTGGCGGCCGATGATGTGGGCGCCAGCAGGAAGATTCTGGTTGCGCCGGTGGGGGATGCCTTCCCGATAAAAGGCGGTATCGAGGTGATGAATCCGCTGACGGCGGCGGCTTTGATCGCGGCGCAGTCCTGAAGGTAAAAAGCAGTCGATGCGCAACGGTTGACTCAGGGCTCAGCGGCGCGCAGGAACAGGGCGATCGGCAGCGGTGCTGCGGGCTTGGTGATCTGTTTGACCAGCAAGGCCAGATCGGGCAGGTTGACCGCTGCTGGATTGGCCGGCAAGGGGATTTGGACATCGGGCCTTGCCGACAAAGGCATCGGCATGATGCGCGGCATGGCGCTGCGGAGGAATTGATCCGTTTCGGCCCTGGCGGCGGCCTCGCGGCGGGCGCGGGCTTCGGCGGCCGCCTGCCTGGCGGCGGCTTGCCGATCAGCCTCCCTGGAAGCAAAGCTGGCCAAGGCTTGCGCGAGCTTAGTTCTGGCGCTGGCCAGGCTCGCCGCCTCCAGCTCGGCCTTGGCCTTGAGGTCGCGCTTGCGCCGGATTTCACTGATGTCCTCGACGTCGCTGATGTCCTGCATATCCCAGCGCTGCGGGCCAGCGGCAACACCAGCGGGGCGCAAGCGCTGCAATGAAATCGACAAATCCAGCGGTTGTTCGAGCGCGCGCAGACGTTCGCTGAACTCCTGCATCAGCTGGTTCGGATCGAAGTCTTCGTCGACGGCGGCCATCTAGAGATTGTGGCCTTGCGCCAGCGCTCGATACCCCCCTGACAACGCGGCGGGATCGTCGCGGCGCTGTGGCAGTGCTCATGTGGGAAAATCAGTGGCTTTACCCGGACCTCAGACTGTTGGACAAAATCCTGCTTCAAATTGCCGCCGAGCTGAAGGTTCGGCCGGCGCAGATCCACGCTGCCGTGGAACTGCTCGATGGCGGGGCCACCGTGCCCTTCATCGCCCGCTATCGCAAGGAAGTCACCGATGGGCTCGACGACATCCAGTTGCGCGAACTGGAGATCCGTCTTGGCTATTTGCGTGAGCTCGAGCTGCGCCGGGCGGCGGTGCTCAAGAGCATTGAAGAACAGGGCAAGTTGACGCCAGAGTTGCGCGCTGCGATCGAAGGCGCGCCGACCAAGCAGGAGCTTGAAGACCTCTACCTGCCCTTCAAGCCGCGGCGCCGGACCAAGGGCATGATCGCCCGCGAAGCTGGGCTCGAGCCATTGGCGGACCGGTTGTTCGCCGATTTTTCGCTCGACCCGACGGCTGAAGCGCCGGCCTTCATCAATGCCGAAGGCGGCTTTGCTGATGTGGCGGCGGTGCTTGACGGTGTGCGCGATCTGCTTTCCGAGCGCTGGGCCGAGGACGCCTTGCTGGTCGGCAAGTTGCGTGAATGGCTCTGGGCTGAAGGGCGTTTCCAGTCCAGCCTGATGGCCGGGCGCGATGAAAACAACCCCGACATCGCCAAGTTCCGCGACTATTTCGATTACTCGGAAACCATCCGCACCGTGCCATCGCACCGCGCGCTGGCAGTGTTTCGCGGCCGCAGCCTGGAGTTTCTCGACGCCAAACTCGCGCTCGATGAGGAGGTCATCAGCGGCCAGCCGGGTCTGGCTGAAGGCCGCATCGCCGGGCATCTGGGCTGGCGCCATGCGGCGCGCGCCGGTGACGCACTGATGCGCAAGACGGTGGCCTGGACCTGGAAGGTCAAGCTGGCCTTGAGCCTGGAGCGCGATCTGTTCGGGCGTCTGCGCGAAGGCGCCGAGAACGTCGCGATCAAGGTCTTTGCCGAGAACCTGCGTGACCTGCTGCTGGCCGCACCGGCCGGCAAGCGCGTCGTGATGGGGCTCGATCCCGGCATCCGCAGCGGGGTCAAGGTCGCTGTGGTCAGCGATACCGGCCGCGTACTCGATACCGCAGTCGTCTACCCGCATGAGCCGCGCTGCGATTGGGATGGTTCGATCCATGCGCTGGCACGACTTTGCGCGGCCCATGGGGTCAATCTGATCGCGATCGGCAACGGCACGGCGAGTCGCGAAACCGACAAGCTGGCGGGTGACCTGATCAAGCGCTTGCAGCAACTCGCACCCGATGTGCAAATCGAAAAAATGGTCGTCAGCGAAGCCGGTGCGTCGATCTATTCGGCCTCCGAGTTCGCCTCAAAAGAGTTGCCCGACATGGATGTGACCTTGCGCGGCGCCGTCTCGATCGCGCGCCGCTTGCAGGATCCGCTGGCCGAGTTGGTGAAGATCGATCCGAAAAGCATCGGCGTCGGTCAGTACCAGCATGATGTCAACCAGAGCGAGCTGGCCAGGATGCTCGACACGGTGGTCGAAGACTGCGTGAACTCGATCGGCGTCGATCTGAACACTGCCTCGGCACCCTTGCTGTCGCGCGTGTCCGGACTTTCGGGAACGGTCGCGGCCAGCATCGTGCGCTGGCGCGATGCCAACGGGGCCTTCAAGAATCGCCGGCAACTGCTTGACGTCACTGGCTTGGGCGCCAAGACCTTCGAACAGGCCGCCGGTTTTTTGCGCATCCGCGATGGCGACAATCCGCTCGACCTGACCGGCGTGCATCCTGAAACCTATCCGCTGGTGCAGCGGATTCTCAAAGCGCTGGACAAACCGGCCTCCGAAGTGATGGGGCGCAGCGATGTGATCCGTAGCCTCAGGCCCGAAGCCTTTGCTGACGAGAAGTTCGGCGCGATCACGATCAAGGACATCCTCACCGAGATGGAGAAGCCCGGCCGCGACCCGCGCCCCGACTTCAAGGTGGCCCGCTTCAATGAAGGCGTCGACGACATCAAGGACCTGGTCGAAGGCATGGTGCTCGAAGGCACGGTGTCGAATGTGGCGCAGTTCGGCGCTTTCATCGACCTGGGTGTGCATCAGGACGGCTTGGTACATGTCAGCCAGTTGGCCAACAAGTTCGTCAGCGATGCGCGCGAGGTGGTCAAGACCGGCGACAGCGTCAAGGTGCGGGTGCTTGAAGTCGACCTGGCGCGCAAGCGTATCTCGCTGACGATGAAGCTCGACGCCCCGCTGCAGCGTGCCAAGTCGAACGAAGACAATAATTTCCGCCCGGTCGCCCGCAACGAACGCGCGGGTCGACCGGCGCCGCCAGCCCAACCGGCAGCAGGCGGCAATGCGATGGCGGCGGCATTTGCCAAATTGCAGGGCAAGTCGTGACGTTGCATCGCCTTGTCCAGGACAGGTTTTGCCGGAGCCGCTACGCTGCGGATCCTTTGCTCGAATTTCCGGAGTTTGCATTGAACCGAAATCTGACCGCTCTGGCCTGTGCCGCTGCGCTGTTTTGCCAAACTTGTGCCCTGGCCCAGGGCCTGCCTACAGGCATCGGCGAGCCGCAAGTCAACCCGCCTGGCAATCGACTCGAACGGGTCGAGATCAGCTCGCGTCCGCAATCCGACATCGATCTGCGCCGCAAATCGCCGGTGGCCAAACAGCTCTACGGACGTGAGGAGCTCGACAAGTTCGGCGACACCAATGTGGCTGATGTGCTGAAGCGTCTGCCCGGTGTCAGCGTTCAAGATGGTGCACCGCGGATGCGCGGACTTGGCGCCGGCTACACGCTGATCCTGCTGAATGGCGATCCGGCACCGCCGGGCTTCGCGCTCGACCAACTCGATCCGGCGCAAGTCGAACGCATCGAGGTCACCAAGGGCCCGACTGCAGACCAGAGCGCACAGGCGGTGGCGGGGGCGATCAACATCATCCTGAAAGAAGCGCCGCGGGTTTCGCAGCGCGATCTGCGTCTCGGGGTGAACTACAGCGCGCAGCGCCCGGTGCCTTCGACGACCTTCACTTTTGGCGAGCGCATCGGTGCGCTGTCAATGTCGCTGCCTTTCTCGGCTTTCGAGTGGCGCAGCCTGAACCAGTTCACCAACCAGCGCAATATGCCGGGCTTTGACGGCAAGGCTTCGAGCTCGATCCAGCAGGCCGAACAGCCGGTCTGGGGTCATGGCATCAACGCCAGCCCGCGGCTGAACTGGAAGATCAGCGATACCGAAACGCTGGCCTTGCAGACTTTCATGCAACGCGGTTACTGGAATAACCGGGTCCATTACCAGAACCAGGTCTTGGCCGGTCAGCCCAGCCTTGAAGACGACGGTGAGATCCATGGACGTTGGCAGATGCTGCGCGGCAATCTGCAATGGGTGAACCGCTTCAGCGACACCCAGCGGGTCGAATTGAAGGCCGGCCTGCAGGAGGCCCAAGGCAACTTGCATGGCCAGACTTATCGCGCCAATCTGGCTCAGCAACAGACCGATTCCGACAACCGTGACCGCAGCGTGACGCAGTCTGGTAAATATGCCCAGGCCATGGGGGAGGACCATAGCCTGACCCTGGGCTGGGAGCTCGAAGCGCGCAGACGCGAGGAAACGCGCCAGGTCAACATCCTCGGCGTACTGCAGTTGCCTGCCTTTGACGGCCAGTTTGCTGCCAGCATCCAGCGCCAGGCGCTGTTTGTGCAGGACGAATGGGAGATCTCGAAACAATGGTCGACCTATCTGGGCCTGCGCGCCGAGCGCATTGCGACCGAGAGCAGCGGCGCTGCATTGCCGGTCAGCAACCTCAGCACGGTGGTCACGCCGCTATGGCATCTCAACTACAAGCTCGACCCGAAAGGTCGTGACCTGATTCGTGCCAGCCTGACGCGCAGCTACAAGGCGCCCGATCTGGCATCCCTGCTGGCGCGACCTTCGCTGAGTAGCCTGTTTCCTGACGCTGCCGGCAGCAATACCGAGCTCTCGCCTGACCGCGTCGGCAATCCGGGTCTGAAGCCCGAACTGGCGACCGGACTCGACATTGCGTTCGAGAAATATCTGGCCGGCGGCGGGCTGATCAGCGTCGGCGTGTTCCACCGTCAGGTCAAGGACCTGGTCCGCAATGTCACCTTGCTCGAGCCGGTGGCCTGGTCGAGCGTGCCGCGCTGGGTTTCGCAGCCAAGCAATTTCTCGACCGCCCAGACCAGCGGGCTCGAGCTTGAAATCAAGGGTCGCGCCAGCGAGTTGCTGCCGACGCTGTTCGAGCCGAAGCAGGCGCTGAACCTGCGCGCCGCGCTGAGCTTTTACCGCTCGCAAGTGGCTGCATTGCCGGGCCCGAACAATCGCCTCGACGGGCAGCAGCCCTGGTCGGGCAACCTCGGTTTCGACTACCGTTTCGCCGGCCTGCCGCTGACCACCGGTGCCAGCCTGGCGGTCACGCCGGGCTATCAGACCCAGCAGACAATGTCGCAGACGCTGGAGCGTTCGCGCAGCCGTGCGATCGATGTCTTTGCCCAATGGATGTTCAGCCGCCAGATGTCGCTGCGCTTGTCCGCCAACAACCTGGCGCCGCTGACTGCGCAGACGCAGACCTTGCTCAGCAGTGGTTACGGCAGCCAGTCGAGCCGTATCGGCAGAACCGGTTTTGGAGCGAATCTGGAAATGAAGTTGTGAGCCGATGACCCAGCCGGCCTTGCAGATCTTCGCCGGCCCGCGTGCCCTGGCTCGCCTGGCCGAGCGTGGCCTGCGGCCTGAGGATATACAACTGATCCCGGCCGCTGCTGGCGGGCCGAAAGGGCTGATCCTCGGCCCGCTGGATCAGTTCATCTTCGGTGACTGGCTGGCAAACAGCAGCCATCAGGTGCATCTGCTGGGTGCTTCGATCGGCGCCTGGCGCATGGCGACGGCCTGCCTGGCGCGCAACG
>CANFIC010000141.1 GCA_947446685.1 Burkholderiales bacterium | reverse complement strand
CAGCCGATCAGTTCGGCGACATGGCCATAAGGTACGTTCTGGTCTGCACGCAACTGCACTTCCATGGCTGGGTTGGCGCGCGCGAGATCGGTGATGCGTTGCCTGAAGGTTTCCGCTTCCAGTCGGTCTTCGCCGAGGTAGAGCGAACCGTCAGGCGCCATCGAGACCGCGATGAATTCCAGCGTTTCGGACGGTGTGGCCGCTTCGCTTGCGGGTAGTTCCAGGCGCAGCGAAGACGTCATCAATGGCGCGGCGATCATGAAAATCACCAACAGCACCAGCATCACGTCGATCAGCGGTGTCATGTTGATTTCGCCCATCGGTTTGGGCGAATCTCTGCGTTCCAGGCGGCCGAATGCCATGCTGACTCAGCCCGGGTCGGCTTGGCTGGCCATCATTTCGCGCAAGTCATGGGCAAAGCCCTCAAGCTCGGCCTCGCAGTTGCCGACCAGCTTGCCGAAGACGTTATAGGCCAGCACTGCGGGGATCGCCACTGCAAGGCCTGCCGCGGTCATGATCAATGCTTCACCGACCGGACCCGAGACCTTGTCCATGCTCATATTGCCGGCGGCCGATATGCTCAACAGCGCGTGGTAGATGCCCCAGACCGTGCCGAACAGGCCGACGAAGGGCGCCGTGCTGCCGATCGATGCCAGCAAGACCTGGCCGAATTGAAGCCGTTGCAAGACCTGGTGCAAGGCATCGCGCAAACGCCTTGTCAGTCGGGATTCGAGCCGCCCGGCAGCATCGAGCGTAGCAGTGGCTGACTTCGCCGATGCGGCATCCAGCAAGGGCAGCAGCAAGGTTTCGGTATCGAATTGCTCCAGCGCCAAGCGCGCGGCTGCCAGCTCCGGCGCGCCCCAGAAGGCCGCCAGGGCACGCACAATGCTGCGCCGCGCCCGCCGCAGGACCCAACCCTTCCAGAGAATGACGACCCAGGCGCTGACCGACATCAGCAGCAGCAGCATGGCGACCGCGCGGCCTACCGCGTCAGTCTGGTTGGCGAATTCACTGAATCCTGTCATGCGCCCAGCACATCGTTCATGTCGTACAGACCCGGACCCTGCAAGGCTAGGAAGCGCGCTGCGCGCAAGCTGCCCTGTGCATAGGTGACGCGACTGCTGGACTTGTGGGTAATCTCGATCCGCTCGCCAATGCCGGCGAACAGGACGGTGTGGTCGCCGACGATGTCGCCACCACGGATGGCGGCAAAGCCTATCGTTGAAGGATCGCGCTCACCGGTGACGCCCTCGCGACCAAACACCGCGCAGTCCTTCAAATCGCGGCCCAGCGCCCGAGCCAGCACTTCTCCCATCTGCAGCGCCGTGCCGCTGGGCGCATCGACCTTGTGACGATGATGGGCTTCGATGACTTCGATGTCATAGCCCTCATTCAGCGCACGCGCGGCGGTGTCGAGCAGACGCAGCACGACATTGACGCCAACGCTCATATTCGGCGCCATCATGATGCCAACATGGCCGGCATGAGCGCCAATCAAGGCCTTTTGCTGCGCGGTGAACCCGGTCGTGCCGATGACCGCCTTGACGCCGAGTTGCTGGCAGACTGCCAGATGCAACAAGGTGCCCTCGGGCCGGGTGAAGTCGATCAGCACATCGGCATCCGACAGACCCTTGTGCAAATCGTCGGTGATCAACACACCGCTGGCATGACCTAGAAAGGCACTCGCGTCCTGCCCCAGCGCATGGCTACCAGGCTGGTCCAGAGCACCAGCCAAACGGCAATCTGCTGCCGCCATCACCGCTTCGATCAGCATGTGCCCCATGCGACCTGAACTGCCAGCGATGGCAACCCGCAGCGGTCCGGCTGAACTCATTGCCGGGGCTCCAGCGGTGGATAGCTCCGCTGCGGACCCAGACTCTCTGGCGTGGGAACAGCCTGCTTGGCCGGGACGGGCAAAGCCTTGCGCTCGGCTTCGCTGAGTTCTAGCTTGGGCAGGACTCCGCCATCTTTCCTGGTATTGATCGCGGTGACAAATTCGTTTTCGGTCGGCAAATCGGCCGGCACCTCGATGGATTTCAGCTTTTCTTCTTCAAACCAGGCCACCACATGGCGCCGCTGCGGCTCTGCACCTTGACGACGAATAGTGAAGACATAGTCCCACCGATTGTCGTGAAAGATGTCTGTCAGCAGCGGCGAGCCGAGCATGTCGCGCACCTGGACGCGAGTCATACCGGGTTTGACACGTGACACCAACTCCTTGGTCAGCACATTGCCCTGGACGATTTCCATCCGGTACGGTGTGACCAGGCCCAGCACCTTGTCGCCAGCCACGGAGGGCAGGGAGTTCATCGATGGCCAACTTGAGCAGGCGCTGACGACCATGCTGACGGCAAAAGTCAAGGCAAGCCGGCTCAAGCGAACGGGAGAGGCGATATATTGATTCAGACGCATGGTTGGGGCTTTGAGAGTCGAGGCTGTGACCAAGGCCAGAGCTGGCTATGATCAGTTGATTCTAGCGGCAGGCCCATGGGGGGCGGTGCCGACCCCTACAAGCCATGACCCGGACCGAAGAGATCAAGAACAGCGGACTCAAAGCCACGCTGCCGCGCATCAAGATTCTGGAGCTTTTTCAGAAGACCCTGTTGCGGCACATGACTGCTGAGGATGTCTACAAGGCCTTGCTTTCCGAGGGCGCCGACATCGGTCTGGCGACGGTTTACCGTGTATTGACCCAGTTCGAGCAGGCGGGCTTGCTGACGCGCAATCATTTCGAGTCGGGCAAGTCGGTCTTCGAGCTCAACGAGGGCCATCACCACGACCATCTGGTCTGTCTGACCTGCGGTCGGGTCGAGGAGTTCTTTGACGCCGAGATCGAAGCCCGCCAGCACGCGATCGCCAAGGAGCGGGGGTTCGAGTTGCAGGAACATGCCCTTTCGCTCTATGCCGCCTGCACCAAGCTGGACTGCCCGCGCAAGCCCTGACGGGTCTGAAAACGGTCAGTTATCGTCCAGTTGACCGTTCTCGATCGCGCGTTGGTGGCGTTCGACGAACTCGCGGTAGGTGTCGATGCCGCGTAATTGCAGGATCGTGTTGCGTACCGCAGCTTCCACCAGCACGGCCAGAGTGCGGCCTGCATCAACCGCGATCACCACCTTGCGCACCGGTGTACTCAGCACATCTTCGTACAAGGGCTCATAGGGCATGCGTTCGAATTCACGCTCCATGGTTTCCTTGCGCACCAGATGAACAATCAGCTTGAGACGCATTTTGCGGCGCACGGCGGTCTCGCCGAAGATGGCCCGGATGTCAAGCAGACCGATGCCGCGGACTTCGAGCAAATTCATCAACAGTTCGGGGCAGCGGCCTTCGATGGCCAGCTGAGAAATACGGAAAAGATCGACCGCGTCATCAGCCACCAGCCCATGGCCGCGCGAAATCAGCTCCAGGCCCAGCTCACTTTTTCCAAGGCCTGATTCACCGGTCAGCAGCACGCCCAGACCGAGGATGTCCATGAACACGCCATGGCGCGTCGTGCGATTGGCGAACAACTGCGCCAGGTAAGTCCGCACGACGTCGATCACATGCCCGGCCGATTCGGCAGTCACGAACAAGGGAATCTCGGCGCGATCACACATCGCGACCAGACGAGGCAATGGTTGCTGGCCATCAGCGACGATCAACACCGGTGGCTCCAGCGTGACAATGCGCGAAATCCGCCGCTCCTGTGCTTCGTCCGACACCTGGCTCAGGTAGGCAATTTCCCGGGTGCCGACGATTTGCACCCGGTAGGGATGGATGTAGTTCAGGTAGCCCACCAGATCTGCGGCCGACTGCGCATCGCGCACCGCCGCTTCATCGAACGGACGTTCGGGATGGGCATGCCCGGCGACCCATTCCCAACGCAGCACCTGGCGATGCTCTTCAAAAAGCCGGTCGGCACTGATCGAGGTGGGTTTCATGGGCGTTGACCGATGCTCAGGCGATTGACTTCAGAGGATGCCAGGCGGCGATCAGGCTGTGCACCACGGCTGCGTCGGGCTCGGACTTGAGCCGGTCGCGAAGCTCGCGATCGGACAGCATCTCGGCGATCTCGGAAAGAATTTCCAGATGCCGCTGAGTCGCGGCTTCGGGCACCAGCAAGAAAATCAACAGGCTGACCGCTTCCTCGTCGGGCGCATCAAAACCGATCGGTTGCTGAACCCGTAGCACCGCTGCAAGCGGAGTCTTCAGACCCTTGATGCGGCCATGCGGAATCGCGACACCATGGCCAAGCCCGGTAGAACCGAGGCGCTCGCGCGTAAACAGATTGTCCGCAACCGTGGCTCGCGAAATCGAATGATTGTTCTCGAACAGCAAGCCCGCCTGTTCGAAGATGCGCTTTTTGCTGGATGCGTCCACATTGACCAGCACATTGCTGGCAGGCAGGATAGCGGCGAGACGATTCATTGAATCAAAGCGTCGATTACGGCTGCACAAGCCTTGGGCGGGACGCTCGGTCGGTGTCTGGGATCGTGATTATAGAAAGCTCCCACCCGCATGCGGCGCAAGCTTTGGCTGTCAAGTGCATAAATCACGGAAATGCTGCAGTGCAGCAACACAACTTCATTCCAGATTGCTCGCCGTCACCTGGGGCTGCTCGCCTTCTGAAGCCGGCCGCCCAGCAAAAAGGCGGCCGAGGCCGCCTTGACTTCAATCGCTCGCCTCGAATTTCAAGGCGCCAAAGTCTCCAGACGTTTGGCCGAAGCGTGATGATGCTCCTGCACCCGGTCCTTGTGGCGACAAACCTGGCGATCCAGTTTGTCCATCAACTGGTCTATCGCTGCATAAAGATCTTCGGCTGAATGCTCGACAAAGATGTCGCGTCCTTTGACATGGACCGTCACTTCGGCCTTCTGCCGGCGTTCCTTTTCCTTTTGCTTCTCCACCGTGAGCAGGACGTTGATGTCAACGACCTGATCAAAATGGCGGGTCACCCGATCCAGCTTGGCAATCACATATTCACGTAAAGCCGGCGTCACTTCCAAATGGTGGCCACTGATTGTCAGATTCATAAAGCCTCCTTTCAAAGGGAGATTCAAAAAAATACGGGGAGGAAATCCAAAGAACGAGGGTGGGATCTGTCTGGGTCTGTCGGTTTCGCTGAATCGCAGCTTTTTAGTTGATCGGCAAATCCAGTTTGCACCCTTAGTGCGTTTGTGACAAGTTGTTTAAGAAAAATCCTTCTGCGCCCCGGTTGCGGCCAGCGATCGGGTCTGCGCCATCAGCCTTGTCAAACCCAGAATGGCGTCGGTATTTGGCGTTGGCAGACCGAGATGCAGGCCGATCTCGCGCACCGCTCCGACCAGCGCGGCCAGCTCCAGCGGCCGACCGGCCTCCAGATCCTGCAGCATTGAGGTCTTGAATGCCCCCAATTTGCGGGTCACCAGATGGCGCTGGGCGGGAGTTTGTTCAACCGCGCAACCGATCTGTGCGCCGATTGCTGCCGCCTCATGCATCACCCTTGTGACAAAAGCGAGCACCAGCTCATCGTCGAGGATGCGGTCGCAGGTAGCGCCGGTCAGGGCCGAGATCGGGTTGATCGTCATATTGCCCCAGAGCTTGAACCAGATGTCGCGCTGGATCCGGTCGGAGACCGTGACATGGAATCCTGCCTGGCCGAGCAGATCGCCGACTTGCACCAGATCTGCCGACTGCCCCCCCGCCGGCTTGCCGACGATCAGCCCCATGCCCATCACATGCTTGACCAAGCCGGCCTCCGGCGTAGCGCAACTGGCATGGACGACACAGCCGATCACCCGCTCGACCGGGATCAAGGCTGCGATGACCCCGCCCGGATCGACCGTTTCCAGCTTCAGCCCCTTCGCCGCACCTTCGAGTCCGTCGAAAAACCACCAAGGCACACCATTCATCGCCATCAGCACCTGCGTGCCCGGCCCGAGCAAAGCCTTGATCGCAGGCGCAAGCGCTGCCAGGGATGGCCCCTTGACAGCGACGATGACCAGGTCCTGCGGACCCAGTTCCAGGGCCGAGTCGCTGGCGACAATCGCCACCTGGCTGCGTTGGCCTGCGCTGTCCATGCGCTGCCCATGCTGGCGCAAAGCGGCCAAGGTCGCGCCGCGCGCCAGCGCGCTCAGGTGAACTTCCGGCAAGCGGCCCAGATGGGCAGCAAACCAGCCGCCAATGGCGCCGGCACCAACGATGCAAATTTTCATCGACAAAACCTCCTGGCAGGAGTTTGTCACAAGCTCCCATGAGCTAGGGGCGGCGCTACCGGCCAGCCGCCGCCAAGATCGGGCCTCATTCAAGGAGTCCGCAGATGGCCACGCGCAACAAACCCCAAACCGCCCGAACAGTTCAGGGCGTCAACATAAACCCCCTGCAAAGTCTTGATGCCAGGCCCGACCGGCTCGATTTCCGTGATCTCACCTATCGTGCACCGTTGCGCTCGCTGCCCGCGCGCTTCCCCGCTGACGAGGAACTGAAACAGTTCCTGCCCGGCTATGTGAAAGCCGGCCTGGTGCTGAACCAGGGCAACGAGGGCGCTTGCACCGGATTCGGCCTGGCTTGTGTGACCAACTATCTGCTCTGGCGCCGCCACCTCGAGGACAAGGCCAAAGAAGCGATGGCAGCGGTCAGCCCCCGCATGTTCTACGAATTGGCCAAGCATTACGACGAATGGCCGGGCCAGGACTATGACGGCTCGAGCTGTCGCGGTGCGCTGAAGGGCTGGCATAAGCATGGCGTGTGCAGCGAAAAACATTGGCCCTATCCGCTCGACGCCAGCGGCAAACCATCTTTCGTGCGGCCAAGCGAGGGCTGGGCCAGCGACGCCACAAAGCGCCCGTTGGGAGTCTATTACCGCATCGACAAGATGTCGGTGGTCGACCTGCAAGCCGCCATCATGGAAATCGGCGCAGTCTATGTCGCTGCCACCGTGCATGACGGCTGGAGCCGCATGATGCTTGCCACGCCTTTGAAAGCGCCCAGACGCCATGCCGAGCTGCCGATCATCGGTGCGCTACAGGATCCGGCGCAGACCGGCGGCCATGCTTTTGCCCTGGTCGGCTACAACGAGCGCGGCTTCATCGTGCAGAACTCCTGGGGCGGCAACTGGGGTGCTGCCGGATTCGCGGTGCTCAGCTATGAAGATTGGGTCACCAACTCGACCGATGCCTGGGCGGTCGCGCTCGGCGTAGCGCAGTCGCAGGAGAGCAGCGCTGCCGCCCGATCCTCTTCCTACCGTTTGTCACTGGGGCGCTCGATGGGCGGGCTCGCTCGCACTTCGCGTGTCACCAACAATCCGCCCGATGATCCTTGGCCGATCGACCATGAGTTCCTCCACAAGCCCTATGAACCCTGGAGCACCGAGCGCGCCTATACCCACACGCTGCTTTCAGGCAATGAGGGGCAGTTGATGGTGACCGACTTCACGCGCCAGCGGGGCGACAGCACCGGCCAGGCGCGCGACATCCTGGTCGAGCGCCCGCTGCAATGGATCAAGGGCGCCAAAGGCAAGACCTTGAAACTGGCGATCTACGCCCATGGCGGCTTGAATGCCGAGGCCGAATCGATCCAGCGCATCCGAGTGCTGGCGCCCTATTTCGAAGCCAACGGCGTCTACCCGGTCTTCTTCACATGGAAAACCGGCGTTGCCGAAACCATCTCCGACATGATGGAGGATTGGGTCCAGCATCTGCTGGGCCTTTCAGGCGATCGCGCTGGCGCCTGGCTCGATCTGGGGGACGCCAAGGACCGTGCGATCGAAGCGGCCGGGCGCACCTTGGGTCGCGGCCTGTGGAGCGAAATGCGCGAAAACGCCGCTGGCGGCAGCCAGCCAGGTCATGTGCTGAGCGTCGCCGCGGCCCGATTGCGCGAACTGCGCGAACGCCTGACCCAGGCCGGCGTTGCGCTGGAATTGCACCTGATCGGCCATTCGGCCGGATCGATCCTGCTGGGCCATCTGCTCGATCAACTGGGCGGCGCTGCGCCAATGCAGGTGCAAACCTGCAACCTCTACGCCGCAGCCTGCTCGAGTGGCTTTGCGGTTCAGCATTATCTGGGTGCCTCGCACTCGGGTGTGTTGGCTTTGGCACAACTGCACCTCTATCACCTGAGCGACAAGAACGAGCGCAATGACGGCTTGCCCAGCGAGAGCAAGCCGGTCTACGGCAAGTCGCTGCTCTATCTGGTCTCACGCGCTCTCGATGATGTGCGCAAGCAGCCTTTGCTGGGCATGGAACGGGCCCTGTTGCCCGACTTTGCCAAGGACAAGGAGCAATGGGACAGCAGCGGCATGGCCGCCATGCAGCAATGGCAAGCGGCCTGGAACCCACTGGCCGCTCAGCATGGGCTGCTGCACAAGGTGGAAACGCCGAAGGTCCGCAATACCCGGGAGCAGGGCCAGATCAGCGCCACCCATGGCAGTTTCGACAACAACATCGATGTGCTGACCGATACCCTGGCCCGCATCAAGGGTGCGCCACTGGTGGCACCGCTGGAATGGCTCGATTACTGACGGATTGGCTGCACAATCGGGTCCCATCCAGATTCCCGCAAGGCTGCCCGATGAAATACCTGCACACCATGGTCCGCGTCACCGACGGATAGGAAATTCAACCGCCTCATGGTCGGTGTGACACCCCTGGAACGGTTGGGCCATCCAGATTTCCCCTTGGCAAGGCCAGCTTCGCATGGCTGAGGCGCCTAGCGCACTGCCAGCATCAACTCTTGACGCTCTTTTGGACTGACTCTTGATGTGAGTGGCCAGTGACAGCGCACCCATTCTCAGTGTCACCCATGGCGAAAACTTTGGCCGACCCACCGACCGGTCGACAGTTACCAAGAAATGCGCTGATCGAACTGGTCGTCAGGAGCGACCTGCGGCGCAAAGTCCCAATCTGGTTCTCGCCCGCCAGCAGCCTCTGATTGCGGCGCATCCCAGTCCTCCCACAGCGGCGGGCCGCGCGCCGACGTGATGCGAGGGGCCTCAGGCTCGGCGCCGATGTGCGTCAGTATTTTGCGGACCTCAGGGCCATCAGTGATAAATGCGATCAGATTCATTTGGTCTCCGCACTGAGGACACAGCAGCGGAAAAACCTCGTAGATCCGCGCAATCAACGCCGCCCACAGGTAGCGCGCCGCTGAGGCTCGATCGACAATTTCCAATACGCCTCGACTCTAAAGTTATGGATGAGCT
>CANFIC010000140.1 GCA_947446685.1 Burkholderiales bacterium | reverse complement strand
GTGCGCTTGAACGCCGCCGGTGGACTGGATTTGTTCCCGAACCAGAGCTCGGGTGTGCTGACCTCGGCGGTCTGGGGCGACGGATTGCTCGACAACCCCGGGCTGCAAGCGATCAAGGCTGGGCAACTGGTTCGCTTCATTCCCTTTTCCGAGCTGCTGACATGAAGATTCAGGTTCGATATTTCGCCTCGCTGCGTGAACAACTCGGCGCGGGTGAAACGCTTGAGCTCGCGGCCGGCAGCACCATCGGCCAATTGCGCGATCAATTGCTGGCGAGTTCGGCCCTGCATGGGCAGGCCCTGGCGCGTGGCCGGGCGGTGCGTTGCGCGTTGAATCAGCTGCTCTGCAAGGAAGATGCTGTCATTGCTGACGGCGCCGAAGTCGCTTTCTTTCCGCCCGTCACCGGCGGCTGAGGTCAGCGGCAGCGTGGCTGCAGATCAGCGGGTCACTTGCTGAACTTCAGCAAATCGCTGGGCAGCACTCGCAGCAGGCCCAGGCATTGGCCTTTGACATCGCTGAATTTGTTCAAATCCCCCATCTCGCAGCGGTCACCGCCTTGTACCTGCAATCGCGCGATGTCCTGGCAAGTAATGCCTTCGAACTGCAGTTCGCGCTTGCGTTGATCTCCGGGCTTGACCGAGCCGAAGCTGGTCAGCTTGCTGGCGTAGACCACGCCATTGCTGCGATAGGCTGAAAAGCCCGGTACCAGGCTGCCGATTTCATAGGGCAGTTTGTTGTTCAAATTGATCTCGAAGCGGCAGCCGCCAGGTGCTTCGACAAGACGCAACAATTGCAGCTCTGCCAGAACAGGCGGCTTTTTACCCGGACTGATCGAGTGCCAGCTGCCGTCATCCTTGAGCAAGTAGCGCTTCCCGTCCGCATCGCCAAGTTCAATATCGGCATTGGCGCAGGCTGAGGCCAAGGCCAGAACGAGCATTGCCGGCAGCATTGTGTGGCAGGTTTTCATGGGGGAATCCAGGATTATCGATCGATCGATCAGACTGTAGTCGACAGGCTTTTGGCTTGCCATCCCCCGAGCACTTGCTAGAGGAAACCCTGATGTGCTATAGTTCGACCTTCGCTGGAGCTGAGACCCCAGCGATTCGTACGTCTCCTCTGACCTTGTTCAGGCCACTGCCCAAATTCTGGTGCCAGTGTTGCGCTGAATACCCCTCGGGTTCGGTCGGCGGCGATGCCGTCGCTTTGACTGTTCCCCCGGCGCCGCACCAGGCTCCCCCAAACTCGCTTGCAGCGAGCTTTGTAATGCCCTGGTGCACGACGCGAGCTTTCTCCCAGCGACTTTTTTGGCTCGACCCATAGGTCGGGTGCTTCGCATTTGCTCTGCTATTGCAGGGTCGGGCGTAGCTTTGTTGAAAGAAGATATGAGTTTTGAAAATCTAGGCCTGCACGAAGTTCTCCTGCGCGCTGTTGTTGATTCCGGCTACGAGACAGCCACCGAAGTACAGACCCAGGCAATTCCTCCGGGCCTGAACGGTCAGGACCTGATGGTCTCGGCCCGTACCGGCAGCGGCAAGACCGCGGCCTTCATCCTGCCAGCCCTGCAAAAAATCCTGGCCAGCCGGAGCGAGAACGCGACGCGCCAAAAAGGCAAGATGTATGGCCCGAAAATCCTCGTGCTGACACCGACCCGCGAACTGGCGATGCAAGTGGCCAAGGCTGCACAAACCTACGGGCGCCATGTGCCTGGCCTGCGCATTTCGACCGTGCTGGGCGGCATGCCTTATGCACTGCAGATCAAGCAGTTGAGCGGCCCCCTGGACATCCTGATCGCCACGCCTGGCCGTCTGCTTGACCATCTGCAGTCAGGCAAGGCCGTGCTCGACAACGTCGAAATCCTGGTGCTTGACGAAGCCGACCGCATGCTTGACATGGGCTTCATCGACGACATCAAGACCATCGCCGACCGCATTCCGGCAACTCGTCAGACCCTGATGTTCAGCGCCACGTTCGCTGGCCATGTCGGCCGTCTGGCGCATGACCTGATGCGCGATCCGCTGCGCGTTGATGTCGCTTCCCACACTGACACGCATGAGAACATCACGCAGCGTCTGCACTGGGCTGACAACAACAACCACAAGGACCAGTTGCTCGAGCATCTGCTCGCCGACAAGGATCTCGACCAGGCCTTGGTGTTCACCAGCACCCAGCGCGATGCTGACTGGCTGGCCGAGCGCCTGCAGGAACTCGGTCATTCGGTGGCGCCGCTGCACGGCGGCATGCCGCAGGGTCGCCGCAACCGCACCTTGCTGGCGCTGCGCCGGCGTGAAGTGCGCGTGCTGGTCGCTACCGATGTGGCGGCTCGCGGCATCGACGTGCCGACGATTTCGCATGTGATCAATTACGGTCTGCCGATGAAGGCCGAGGACTATGTGCACCGTATCGGCCGTACCGGCCGTGCCGGTCGCTCGGGCCTGGCGGTGACGCTGGCCACGCGCGACGATGTGTCGATGATCCGCCGCATCCAGCAGTTCACCACCCAGACCATCCCGTCAGCACAGATCGAAGGCCTGGAGCCGAAGACGCAAGAACCGCGCATCTTCCCACCGCGTCCGATGGGCGCTGGTGGCTTTGAAGACCGCGGCGCACCGCGTCCTTCATGGGGTGCCAAGCCTGCTTATGGCAACAAGAGCTTCGGCGGCAACAAGTCCTTCGGTAACAAGCCTTTCAACCGCGACGGGGGCCAACCGTTCAACCGTGATGGCGGCCAGCCTTTCAATCGCGATGCAGGTCGTCCTGCGGCTTTCGAGCCGCGCGGCGAGTTCCGTCAAGACGCCAGGCCTGAATTTGTTCGCCAGGACGCCAGGCCTTCGTTCGACAACAAGCCTTTCGAGCGCAGCAATGACCGCCCGAACGACCGCAGCTTCGCTCCGCGTGGCGACCGGCCATCGTTTGGCGCTGCCAAGCCGAGTTTCGGCCAGGACCGTCGTCCTGCCGGCCCCGGCGCCGGCCCGAAGCGCAGCGGTCCGTTCAGCCCCTCCGGCCCGCGCCGTAGCGGTTTCGGTCGCTGATTGATCCGGACTTTCGTTTGACCTTGAAAAGCCCGCTGGCCAAGCGGGCTTTTTTTCAACTGCAGGAAATGCGGCATGCAACAAACGGGTCGGCTGAGCCAATGGGACGATGCCAAGGGCTATGGATTCATCTCACCTGACGAAGGCGGTCCGCGCCTGTTCGTCCATCGCCAAGCCTTCGGTAATGCCCGTCCGCAAGCCGGTCAGGCCTACAGCTTTGAAATCGGAATTGATGCCCAAGGCAAGCCGCGCGCTCTGAAATTGCGAAGCTTGGCACCCAAAGCCCAGGCTTGGCGCGGCAGCAGGGTATGGCTGGTGCCGGGCTTTGCTTCGGCCTATCTGGTCTGCCATTTGTTGTGGCCGATGCCGCCTGCGGTCTGGGGTGCTTATATGGCGATGAGCATGGCGACCTTCATCGTCTATGCCGGTGACAAACGCGCGGCGCGGCTCGGCCAGCCCCGCGTGCCTGAACGCACATTGCATGGTCTGGCGCTGGCCTGCGGCTGGCCGGGCGCCTTGCTGGCGCAGCAACTGCTCAGGCATAAGTCGGCCAAGTCCGAGTTCCTGCGCCGCTTCTGGTTTGCCGCCAGCGCCAATGTCACGCTGTTCGTCCTCCTGGCCACGCCGCTGCTCAGATCAGTCGTCGAATGGATCAGGGCTGGCTGAACCTGAGCAAGTCGCAGCGAATTCAACGCGGCTGCATCCCGGCAGCGCAGCGCAATTTGCACGATACTGCGCCGCTCCTCATATCCTTGGTTTTCCATGAAGAACTTCCCACCTGATCTGCTGCGGCGCATGGCCATTGGGCTCGCCTTGTGTGCAACGCTGTTGCCGATATTCGCCCAGACTGCAAGCCCCTCAGCAGAAAACGCGAGCGGCTTCGACGCCTGGACGGAAACCTTTGCGGCTGACTGGGTGCGGCAATCGGCTGAGCGCGCGACCTACAGTCAGTATTTCAGTGGCGCCGAACAAGCCGCCCTGGAGCGGCAGTTGACGCCGCAGACTGCCGAGCGCCGGGCGAAAACGCGCGCTCTGGCCCGCGAGGGCTTGGCGCAACTCGATCGCTATGGTGCGGGCCAGCTGACCGCGACTCAGCAAGATAGCTTGGCGACGATCCGCTGGACCTTGCAGCGCAGCATCGCCAGCGAGCCGTTCGAGGACCACAATTTCATCTTCAACCAGCTTGGCGGCCCGCAGGTCAGCCTGGTGTCCTTCATGAGCGAAGCGCATCCGATGCGCAACGCGGACGATCTGGCTTCATTCATGGCCCGCCTGGAGCAGATCAACCTGCGCGTCGACGAGGCGATTGCCCGAGCCCGCAGCGCGCAAGCCAGGGGTTTGCTGCCGCCGCGGTTCATCCTTGAACGGACCATCACCCAAGTGCAGTCCTTTTTGCTTCCGCCCCCGGCGCAGAACCTCTTTGTCGAGACGCTGACCCGCCGCAGCGCGCGCATCGACGGCTTGGCCGAATCCGACCGCCAGCGTGCAATTGCCGACGCCACGGAGCTTGTCGAACAGCGCATTCGCCCCGCCTGGCAGCGCTTGCTGGTCTGGCTGAACGAGATTCATCCAATGACCCAGGCCGATGCCGGCCTCTGGCGCTTTGCCGATGGTGCGGCCGCTTATGCGCAGGCGCTGGCAACCTACACCACCACAACGCTCAGTGCAGAAGAAATCCATGCCCTCGGCCTGCGCGAAGTGTCGCGGATTGAAGGCGAGATGGACCGCAAGCTGACTGCGCTGGGGCGCAAGGAAGGCAGCGTTGAGTCGCGCATGACTGCGCTGCGCAAGGAAATGCAGCCGGCGGCCGACCCCGACCCGAGGCCGGCCCTGCTGGCACGTTTTGCGGACTATGTGAAGGACAACCAGCGTCGCAGCCAGGCCTTGTTCAATCTACAGCCTGCGGCGCCGGTCGAAGTGAGGCGCGAACCGCCCTTGACCGAGAAGACCGCTGCGGCCCACTACAGCACGCCGGCGCCGGATGGCAGTCGGCCGGGCGTGTTCTGGGCGCCATTGCCCGGGCCTGAATTCAATATGCCGCAGATGCGCAGCCTGACCGTCCATGAGGCAGTGCCGGGCCATCATTTCCAGCTCGCCTTGCAGCAGGAGCAAATCGATCAACCGCGTTGGCGCCAGCGCCGCGTCTTCGGCGGCGGCAGCGCCAACTCTGAAGGCTGGGCGCTCTATGCCGAGCGACTTGCGATCGACAACGGCTGGTATGAAGACGAGCCCTTTGCGCTGCTCGGTGCGCTGGACGGACAGCTGTTTCGCGCCCGGCGCCTGGTCGTCGACACCGGCCTGCATGCCAAGCGCTGGACCCGCGAACAGGCGATCGCTTATGGCATCGGCGCGCAGGAAGTCGAACGCTATGTCGCCAACCCGGGGCAGGCCTGTGCCTACATGATCGGCATGCTGCGCATCCTGGAATTGCGTGACGCTGCGCAGCAGGACCTGGGTACGCGCTTTTCGCTCAAGGCCTTTCACGATGTCGTTCTGAAGGCCGGCTCGGTGCCGATGGATGTGCTGAGTCAGGTGGTACAGCGCTGGGTGTCGGAGCAAAAACTTGCAGCGAAGCAGCTGGCCAGCTGACCCCCCGGACGCTTCAGTCGTTGAACAGCGTCAGCAGCCGATCGAGCCCGCCCGCATTGATCGCCACCATGGCCTGTTCGCGCACCCGCGGTTTGGCATGGTAGGCGACTGACAGGCCGGAGGCGCCGAGCATCAAGAGGTCGTTGGCACCATCGCCGACGGCAATCGCCTGGCGCGGCTGCGCACCAATGGCGTCGCAGCATTGCAGCAGCATGCGGCGCTTTTCCTCGCCGTCGCAAATGTCGCCCCATGCCTGGGGAATCAGCCCGCCGGTCAGCCTTCCATCCTTGATTTCAAGCTCGTTGCTGCGCACGAAGTCGATGCCGAGTTCCTGCACCACATAACGGGTGAAATAGCTGAAGCCGCCCGACACCAGCAGCAGTTTCAACCCCGCTGCTTTCAAGGCTGCACAGAGCTCACGCGCACCCGGGTTGAACTGCAGGCGCTCCTTCAGCACGGCTTCAAGCGCGCTTTCCGGCACGCCCTGCAGCAGCGCCAAGCGCCGGCGCAGGCTGTCCTTGAAGTCGCTGATCTCGCCGCGCATCGCTGCTTCGGTGATCGCCGCGACTTCGGCTTTGCGCCCGGCGGCCTCGGCGATTTCATCGATGCATTCGATATTGATCAGCGTCGAGTCCATGTCGAAGGCTGCGATGCGGAAATCCGCCAGTTTCAGTGGCGGCGCGAAGCCTTGAATCACGAGGGTCGGGTCTTGCATGAATGGTTCCGTTTCAATCATTCAGCGGGTCGGCTGCCCCAGCAAGCGCAGCACTTCGCGGATCGCCTGGGCGCGGTCTTTCGGATCGGTCAAGGCCTTTTCGATGCGCAGCTTGTCGTTGCCGACCAACTTGATATTGCGGTTCTTCTGTACCAGCGCGATCACCTTGGCGGCGTCGATCGGCGGGTTCGGGCGGAAGCTGATGTTCATCAGCTGTGGTGCGGCATCGATCTTCAATACGCCATAAGGCTTGGCCAGCACGCGCAACCGGTGCGTGTCGAACAGAGTCTGGCCCTGCGCCGGCAGTTTGCCGAAACGGTCGGTCGCTTCCTCGAGCAGCGCGTCGATCTGCTCGTTCTTTTCGGCCGAAGCCAGACGTTTGTAGAAGGACAGCCGCACATGCACATCGCCGCAATAAGCATCGGGCAGTAGCGCCGGTGCATGCAGGTTGATCTCGGTGACGGCCGCCAGCGGATTGAGCAGATCCGGTTCAACGCCGGCCTTCAGCGAACGCACTGCTTCGGTGAGCATTTCGTTGTAGAGCTGGAAGCCGATCTCGAGCATATTGCCGCTCTGGTTTTCGCCCAGCACCTCGCCGGCACCGCGGATTTCCAGGTCATGCATCGCCAGGTAAAAGCCCGAACCGAGCTCTTCCATCGCCTGGATCGCATCGAGCCGCTGCGCCGCCTGTTTGGTCAAGCCTTCCAGATCCGGCACCATCAAATAGGCATAAGCCTGATGGTGCGAGCGGCCGACGCGGCCGCGCAACTGGTGCAGTTGCGCCAGGCCGAATTTGTCGGCGCGCGCCATCACGATGGTGTTGGCGCTCGGCACATCGATGCCGGTTTCGATGATGGTCGAGCACAGCAGCAGATTGTGTTTGCCGCCGACGAACTCGCGCATCACCCGCTCCAGTTCGCGCTCGGGCATCTGCCCATGGGCGATGACGATGCGCGCTTCGGGCAGCAGCTCGACCAGCTTCTGGCGCCGGTTCTCGATCGTGTCGACCTCGTTGTGCAGGAAATAGACCTGCCCGCCGCGCTTCAACTCGCGCAGCACCGCTTCACGGATCACGCCGTTGCTCTCGCTGCGGACAAAGGTCTTGATCGCCAGCCGGCGCTGCGGCGCGGTCGCGATCACGCTCAGGTCGCGCAGCCCTTCCAAGGCCATGCCCAAGGTGCGCGGGATTGGCGTGGCAGTCAAGGTCAGCACATCGACTTCGGCGCGCATTGCCTTCATCGCCTCCTTGTGGCGCACGCCGAAGCGGTGCTCTTCGTCGATCACCAGCAGCCCCAGGCGCATGAACTTGACGTCGGCGCTGAGCAGCTTGTGGGTGCCGATGACGATGTCGATCGAGCCATCCGCCAGGCCGGCCATCGCAGCCTTGATTTCCTTGGCGGAGCGGAAGCGGCTCATCTCGGCGACCCGCACCGGCCATTTGCCGAAGCGATCGGAAATGGTCTGGAAATGCTGCTCAGCCAACAGCGTCGTTGGCGCCAGGATCGCCACCTGCTTGCCGCCCATCACGGCGATAAAAGCTGCGCGCAGCGCGACTTCGGTCTTGCCGAAGCCGACATCGCCGCAGACCAGCCGGTCCATCGGCCGCGGACTGATCATGTCCTGGATCACCGCATGGATGGCAGCGCGCTGGTCGGGTGTTTCCTCGAAGCCGAAACTGGCAGCGAAGGCCTCGTAGTCCTGGCCGCCATAGCGGAAGGCATGGCCTTCGCGCGAGGCCCGCTGGGCATAGAGGTTGAGCAACTCGGCCGCGGTGTCGCGCACCTGTTCGGCGGCGCGGCGTTTGGCTTTTTCCCATTGTCCCGAGCCAAGCCGGTGCAGCGGCGCCTCTTCGGCCGACACGCCGGTGTAGCGGCTGATCAGATGCAGTTGCGACACCGGCACATAGAGCGTCGCGGCATCGGCATATTCGAGATGCAGGAACTCCGAGGCGCCGTCGCCGATGTCGATATTGATCAGCCCGCGGTAGCGTCCGATGCCATGGTTGCTGTGCACGACCGGGTCGCCGATCTTCAGCTCCGACAGGTCCTTGATCAGCGCATTGACATCGCTGACTTGCTCCTGCTTGCGGCGCCTGCGCGTTGTCGGCGCAGTGGCGAACAACTCGGTCTCGGTGAAGAGCTGGATCTTCCTTCCGGAGTCAGGCTCGAACCAGAAAAATCCCTCGGCCAGCGGCGCTGCGGTGATCGCGAACTTCTCTTCGCCGGCTTCGAATTCGGCCAGGTCCTGCACCGACGGTGGGTCGATGCTGCTGTCGCGCAGCAGCTCCAGCAAGGTCTCGCGACGGCCTTCGCTTTCGGCCAGCAGCAGCACCCGGTGCGGGGTGCTCTTCAGATGCGCGGCCAGCCTGGCAAAGGGTTGCTGGGTGCCGCGCTCGATGCTGACATCGGGCAGCGGCCTGGCGTAGTCGATCGGCTCATCGACCGAGATATGGCCGCGCACCGCCAGCACCGCATGGGGATGGGTCAGCGTGAAGAATTCCTCGACCTTGAGGAAGATCTCTTCAGGCGCCAGGATCGGCCGCTCGGGGTCATGCTGGAGAAAGCGGTGGCGCTCGCGCGTATCGACCCAGAAGCGCTTCAGCGCTTCGTCAATATTGCCATGCAGCACCAGCGCCGCCTGCTCGCCGAGGAAGTCAAAGATCGTCGCTGTCTGCTCAAAAAAGATCGGCAGGTAATACTCGATGCCGCCAGTGGCGATGCCCGAGGCCATGTCCTTGTAGATGCGCGAGCGGGTCGGGTCGCCCTCCATCTTTTCGCGCCAGCGCGACCTGAAGGCCTGGCGCGCGGCTTCGTCCATCGGGAATTCATGGCC
>CANFIC010000139.1 GCA_947446685.1 Burkholderiales bacterium | reverse complement strand
CAACATGATCACGATGACCCGCCCGCGTCGAACGAAGTACAGGCGGTAGCCAGGCCCGAAGTGCACCCTCATTTCGGATACCTCACCTTCGACCGGTTGCCAGTCGCCGAGGCTTCCTGCTTCAACCTGCCGAAGACGTGCGGCGATTCGAACCTGTGCGCGCTTATCGGCAAGCGCATCGAGCCAGATGACGAACTCTGAGTGCCATCGGGGCCATGCCGTGAAGTTAGCGATCCAGTTCGGTGCCAGCCCACGACAAGACGGCACGAAGCAGCAAGTCCAATTCCTCGCGCTTCATCGAAGATGTGATTTCATCGTCGTACCGAAACTCCACAGCAAACGGATTTAGGCGGCGAAGTTCGTCCAGCGATACTGGCAACGCCGTTCCATGATCCAACACGATTTATCCCAAGGCAGCGAGATCGTGAGTTCGGCGGACCTCCATGCTCTGCTTTGTGCAAACTGCTTTCAGAGCTTTCTCAACTGCCTGCTGTGCATGAAAACCCAGCGCGGCCATGGTGGCTTGTGGCAATGGGAACAGCAGAGCGAAAGTGTCACTGTCGCGCAGCGCCAAGCGCAGTAGACGGCGCGCCTCGTCAAGCGCTGGCGTCATGAATCAGTCTTCCTTCTTTCGCCGCCCAGTAGGGCAGAGTTCCGGGCACCTGGCTGCGACGCGTGAACTCCTCACGGGACATGACCAGCACATCGACGCCGACGCCGATCGAACCAATGGCTCGGTGCAGCTTCAGATACTCCTCGGCCTTGTCTGGCACATCGGTTTCTATGACTAGCAGATCCAGGTCTGAGCCTTCATCTGCATCGCCCCGTGCATAAGAGCCAAACAGCATGACTCTCGCAGGACTGCTTGCCGCATTTGCGGCCCGACGTGCGGCATCAAGAATGGCGTGTTCGGCCAACATAAACTCTTACTTTCACGGCTAGGAGTTCCACCCGCATGACGGCAAGTATGACATGCGTTGTGGGCCGAAAAAGCCTTTGATTCCTGTGGTTTGGGCCGTCGCATCTGCTCAATGGCCACGATCGTTGAAATAGGCATGCGACAACCGTACCGGCGCCGTGGTCTTCCAGCACCCCGTATTCCGCCTGATGGGCCCACCGGGCCAAATGCGGGGACCCACTCGTTCGTTTGCCGCAGTCAGTGAAATTCGCCAGCCGCGATCATTCTAAGAAACCAGCCACCCGCGATCGCTGAAATACGCACAAGTTAGTGCTACCATTATTATCACGAAAGATTCAAAGGAACGGACCATGGAAGTGGCAATCCGCAAGATGGGAAACTCGCAGGGCGTGCTGATTCCCAAGCCGATTCTGGCGCAGGTGGGCCTGGAAGGTTCGGCCGATCTGCAGGTGCGCGACGGCGTGATCGAGATTCGCCCCATCCATCGCCGCCCGCGTGAAGGTTGGGCCGATGACGCGCGACGTTTGGCCGAGCAAGGCAGTGACGCATTGGTCTGGCCGGAGATCGCCAACGAAGGCGACAACGAACTGGTCTGGTGATGAAGACGGGCGACATCTGGCTGGCCCAGTTAGACCCGATCATGGGCAGTGAGATCCAGAAGACCCGGCTCTGCGTCGTGATCTCGCCGAATGAAATGAACGCTCACCTGCGCACCGTCATCGTGGCGCCAATGACCACTGGGTCGCGGGCTGCGCGCTTTCGCATTGCGCTCACATTCCAGGGCAAGCAAGGCTTGATCGTTCTCGACCAGATCAGAACACTCGACCGTGTGCGCTTGGTCAAGCGCTTGGGATCCCTGCACCCAGCCACATTGGCCATAACGCTGCAAACTTTGCAGGCCATGTTTGCGCCGTGAGCCACCGCCAATCAAGGTTGCGGCATCAACCCAGGCCTTAGCGCCCCGACTCCTGCACCAAATTCTTACTTGCGCCCGTACCTGCTGTCATGGTCGGGTGCCACGGTCAAAAAACGCATGAAATCGCCGTCGCGATAGGCGGTGCAACGGCGGGACTGGGTGATGCGCAATGAGTAGAAGGCATCCACGCCTTGCGGCGGTCTCACGCTGACGATCTTTTCCCATTTCAAACCGTTGTCACGGTAAAGCTGGCTCCAAGTCAGTTGCCGGATTTTCCTCAAGGTATCCATTGCCGCGTTGCGCTCTGGCTTTTGCAAGGCGAACAATTGCTCCTGAAATACCGGGGAATTCAGGTCGAAGCGAACCAGGCCATCGTTCGAGCCCATCTGTTCACTCGGCCTCAGTTGCTGCCGCCAGAATTGCATCGGTTTGAGCATCAGCGGCAGCATGTTGCGTTGACCACGCCACCGCCCGCGCCAAGTCAGAAGACGCCTGAGCTTCATGCAACCAGCGCTCGTTATCGGGAATGACGGTTGCCGTGCGAATCAGCCAGACGCCCGCTTCCTGCTCTTCAACCAAAACCTGGCGGCCGGCATATTGTTTGCCGAGCGAGATTTGCCCGTTGGTACCGATGACCTTGACGATTGAGGGGGATCCGGTGGCTTGCATAGCGCGCTCCTTCGTGCGTTACAAAATTAGTGATGCACGAAATTATATTTGGCTCGGCAGATCCGTCAAGTCGGCCGGCACAAACCCGCTGGAACGCGCCAAACCGCTCCTGCAATAGCAAAGTAAATTTCAGAGCAATAGCAAAGTAAATTTCTCCATACGCTAAAACTAAACACTCATATATGCATTGCTAAGCCGTTTAAAACGCCATAAAATTCTCCTTAAATGAAATCCCTATCTCCGCCACCATTGCCAGTTGAGCGCAGCCTGACCCGACTCGGTCAGGCGATTTCGCTTGCGCGGCGACGTAGGCACCTGACACAGGAAGATCTGGCAGAACGGATCGGCGCGTCTGCCCATACGGTGCGGCGAATGGAAGCTGGCCACCCAGGCACCGCCATGGTTCACCTCGCCAGAGCCTTGCAGGTGTTCGGGGAGCTGGACAAGCTCAATCAGTTGCTCGACACGCCTCAAGACACCATTGGTCTGACCTTGATGGATGAAAAGTTGCCTCAGCGCGTGCGCAAGTCCCGCAAATCACCAGAATCTGGAGGGTTCTGATGGCCACAAAACCTGCTGCCAAACCCGCCGCCAGACCGGCCGCCACTCGCACCCAGATGGATGTCTTTCTGGGCAAGGCAGAAAAGCCGCTGGGCCGGCTCATCTTCGTCAAAGACGGTCAACGGGAGTTTTCTCAATTCGCCTACAGCGACGAATGGCTGGCAGATACGCAGTTCTTTGATGTCTCACCCGACCTCAACCGCCAAAGCGGCTACCAACTGCGAAAGCCACCAACCAAGAACGACACCGCCTTCTTCTTGGCCCTGGCTGATACCGAACCGGACGCGTGGGGACGGCGGGTGATCGCACGCGCACATGCCAAGGCCCGCGCCAAAGATGCGTCGCTGGGACCTCTGAACGAAGCGGATTACCTCGCTTGCGTGGATGATTTCAGCCGGGTGGGCGCACTGCGACTGCGAGATCAGAGCGGGCACTACCTGCGTAGCGTGGCCGATAGCGCACGGTCAACACCTGCGTTCCTGGAGCTGGAAAAAATCCTCCTTGCATCCCGTGCGGTCGAAGTCAGCAAAGAAACGGCCGAAGACTTGGCCTACCTTCAGGGCAAAGGAACATCCCTTGGAGGTATGCGCCCCAAATGCACCATCTTGGATTCAGATGGCGCTTTGTCACTGGGCAAATTTCCCAGCGTGAACGATGAGCGTTCTGTCACACGTGGTGAGGTGCTGGCACTGCGACTGGCCCAACTGGCAGGCATTGATACCGCGCAAGCACGCGTCGTGATGGTTCAAGACCAACCGGTTGCCATGATTCGCCGTTTTGACCGCACGCCTGAACAAAACCGTATCCCCTACATCTCAGGTGCAACGCTGTTGCAAGCCAACCGCGACGATGAGCATTCGTACACAGAAATCATCGATGTGATGCGCTCCAAGTGTGAGAACTTCGTCGGTGATGCCAGGCAGTTGTGGCGACGGCTGGTGTTCAACCACCTGATCACGAACGTGGACGATCACCTGCAGAACATCGGGTTCCTGTACAGCGGCAACAACCAGTGGCGGCTAGCCCCTGCGTTTGATCTGAACCCTTTTCCCGACAAGGATCCGGAATCCAAAACCTGGCTCAGTGAAGACAGTGGTCCGATCACCTCGATCCAACAACTGCTGAATCAAGCCGCCCGCTTTGAGTTATCTCAGCCACAAGCGCAATCCATCCTTGAAGAAGTGGCCACAGCGGTCAAGCGCTGGAAAGATATGGCTACCTCTACAGAAGTTGGACTGCAGCCGCATGAGCTGAATGACTTCAAACCTGCGTTTGAGAGTCGCATCAAATAAGCAGCCACCCGCTCCGTCGGTAGGGGAACGCACAGGCCATCTCAAGGCACACCGCCTGCCGCTGCCCCTTTTGTCCTTGACTTACAACCATGCTATGGATAAATTATGGACATAGGAGTAAACCCATGACCATGCACGTCAATCTTTCGCCTGAGATGGAAGGCTTTATCAAGGCCAGGGTGGCAAGTGGCTTCTATGGCAATGCGACCGAGGTCATTCGCGACGCAATTCGTCGCATGCAGGCCGAAGAAAACCGGATCGCATCTTGGCATTCCGCCATCAAACAGGGCGCCGAGCAGCTCGACCGGGGTGAGGGCTATGCCTACACCCCTGATACCTTGGAAGACATCACCAAGAGTGCCATCGGGGCCATGCACAGCGGCCAGCCGATGGATTCGGATGTTCTCCCGTAAGGCACTCCCGCTCAAACTCTCACCAAAGGCGCGGCAAGACTTCATCGACATCTTGCGCTACACCGGGGAGACATGGGGCGAGCGGCAGTTGAAGGCCTATCGGGGCGAAATCGACGAGGCTTTGCAAGCGATCAGCCAAAACCCGCAGCTTGGCCAAACCCGCGAAGATTTGCCGGCATCTTTCTTGGCCTACACGGTCGGGTCGCATGTCATCGTCTACCGAGCCAGGGCCGACGCCATCGGTATAGCCAGGATCCTGCATCAACGCATGAGTCTGGCCAAACATGTCTGAAGACCACTGTCGCCGCCCATACCGGCAACGTAGTCTTCCAACCGTCGCCCGCATGAATGGCCCACCGGGCCGAATGCGGGGGGCGCGCCCCTTCCCGCGCCCCACCTGCCAGATCAGTGGCTGCTGACCCAGTTCTCCACAACCAGGCCAGCGTAGTTCACAAAGTCCGCTTCGTTGTTGGTGACCAGCGTCACCCCTAAAGCGACAGCATGCGATGCGATGAGCTTGTCCAGTGCCTCGCGGTTGCGATCTTTGTAGGCTGCGCGGATCGGGCCATAGGCCTTGGCAGCTTGCGCATCAAAGGGCGCGACCAGGATGTCTTCGAGCAAGCCCTCCAGCGCTGCCCGGTTGGCGGCCAGCACTTCATGGCTTGAGCAAGAGATACCGAATTCAAGTTCGGCCAGGGTCACCGCAGAAATGACAACGTCGCCCACAAAGCAAGCCGCAAAGCGCTCGCGCACTTCGGGAGGCTGGTGCTTCATGAGGTAGATGCAGATATTGGTGTCCAGCATGAATTTGGCTTTCATAAGGCCTCGCGCTCGCCTTCGATGTTCTCGCCGCGTCCCTGTGCCATGAAGTCCGGTGAGAACTTGGCAAGTTTGCCCAAGACGTCGCCCATGCGGCGCTGGGCCGGTCGAATACGCAGCTCGTCGCCTTCTCGTTCGATGACAAGGTCAAGGTCCCAGATGCTGTAGGCCAGCTCCGCAGGAATGCGAACGGCCTGCGAGTTGCCGTTCTTGAAAAGTTTGGTGTTAGCCATGATGAAACCCTGATGGATGTATGCGTACATCTTAACGTGGATGGATGCCGATGTTCATACATGGACCTTGACCCCGTTGACGCCGTCGTCTTCCGCCCCCCTGTAGCCCGCATGGGCCCACCGGGCCAAATGCGGGGAACCGCATGTACGTTGTGCCTCCCGTCATTGAAATACGCAGCCTGTGATGTTCGCCGGCCGCGACCACTCTAAAAAAACAAGCGGTCCGCGAAAGCGTCGCTACCTCGGCCCGCTTGACCAACTGTCCGACCCTGGCTGCCGACAGGCCGATTTCAGTCGCCAGCGCCGACATGCTGACGCCTCATTTCCAGTGAGCCATCAAGGCTTCTTCACGCGTTTCGCATCGCTTCAGCCATTCGGCCGCGATGTCGGCTTGTCGGGTAGTCAGGCGCCCGGCGCAGCTTGCGCGTGCAGACGAATGCCCAATGCCGAAGCGACCTTCAGAATCGTCGCAAAACTGGGGTTGCCTTCGCCCGACAAGGCCTTGTAAAGACTCTCCCGGCCCAGACCCGTATCACGCGAAAGCTGAGACATTCCTTTCGCTCGTGCGATATTTCCCAAAGCTTTGGCAACGAAAGCGGCATCATCACCGGCCTCCTGCAAGCAGGCTTCAAAGTACTGCGCCATTTCATCGTCAGTCTTGAGATGTTCGGCGCTGTCCCATTTGCGAAGTTTGATGGTGTTCATTCAATAGTCCTGAAGTTGCTGCGCCAAGGCCAGGGCAGAGATGATGTCCTTGCCCTGTGTGGATTTGTCCCCGCCGACTGGCTGGCAATCACCGAAATTCCCTTCCTCAACACGGTCGATGCGGACCTGAATTCGCCGCGCAGCCTGCCGATCACGTAGGCTGCCGAACCACGCATCGAACACCTCAGTGGTGTAGACCGATTTCATGTGAGAAATGTATCTCTTGGGATACAGTCTGTCAAGCCCCACGCGCCGTCGTCTTCCGCCACCCCGTAGCCCGCATGGGCCCACCGGGCCAAATGCGGGGAACCGCTTGCACGCTTACACAGCCGGCGAAACAAGCCGCCCATGATCAGCCTGAAACAGCCGGCCGCGATCGCTGACATACGCACCCCGGAATGCCAACTCCCACCAACCCACCCGTAGGGATGCTCTGCATAACCACTCACGGCTTGTGCTAGCGCGGCCTCGGGCGTTCTGCAGCGTTGCATTTCTTGCCAATAGCATGCGCTATTGGCCGCAAACTGCGCCTTGCATCCCATCCCGATCCGCACCGCACCCGCTCGCGCTGAGTTATGCAGAGCATCCCTCGTAGAATCGACCCTTGCCAATTCAAAGGTGAACCCATGAAACCGTCTGACGTTCTAGCCCAAAGCCGTGAGCGAATTCGTGCGCTTGCGCTGGAGCATGGCGTATTGAATCCAAGGTTTTTTGGCTCGGTTCTGCGGGGTGAAGACTCCGAACTCAGCGATCTCGACATCCTGGTCGACCCGACACCCAGCACCTCCCTGCTCGACATCGCCAAGCTCCAGATGCGGCTGGAAACCGAACTGGGTATCACGGTGGATGTACTCACACCGAGAGCATTGCCACTATCTTTTCGCAGCTACGTTATCGAGCACGCCCAACCGGTATGACCGACCTGCAACAAATCAGGCTCAACGATTACCTGACCCACATGATTCAGGCCATTGAGCAAATTGCCCTGTACCTTGCCGATGTGACGGAAACCCAGTTCCTGGAGACGCGCCTGCTGCAAGACGGCGTGGTGCGAAACCTGGAAGTCATCGGTGAAGCGGCAAATCAGGTCGTCAAGAAGTTTCCAGACTTTGCAGAGGCTCACAAACAAGTGCCATGGGAAGCCGTGTATTACATGAGAAATCGAGTGATCCATGGCTACGCCAGCATTGACTATGAACTCGTTTGGCAGGTTGCAAGCAAGGATCTGCCAGCATTGCATAGCCAGCTAAAAACAATCAAACCCGTCGCTTGAAAGGCAGCGACAGACCGCCAGCCGGCGTGACAAGCCTCACGCGCCCCGGTGGTCACAAGCACCCTGTAGCCCGCATGGGCCCACCGGGCCAAATGCGGGGAACCGCTTGCACCTGTGCCCCCGGCAGTGATATTCGCCGGCCGCGATCATTCTAAAAAACAAGTGTCCGCGATCGCTTCGCTGCCTCGGCACGCCTGATCAACTGTCCGACCCTGGTTGCCGACAGGCCTATTTCAGTCGCCATCGCGGACATGCTCAGGCCGGACTTCCGGTGGGCCATCATCAAGGCCTCTTCACGTGTTTCGCATCGCTCAAGCCATTCGGACAGCGTCACAGGCATGCTGCGTTGAGGTAGCGGAATCTGTTGCGACCCAAGCAGCGGCGCGGCGGCCAAGGCCTGCATCCTGGCGATGAAGGCATCATCACCCAGAAAGATCTGCTGCTGCAGGGCCTTGTCCCACAAGCTGCCCACCGGCGCTGCCGCAACGAGTTCAGCATAAGCGGCCGCTGCGGCGGCATGGTCAGCGGCTGTCGTCAACGCGCCGGCCATGACGAATTCATGCAGCCGAGCAACGTCAAGCCAGGCCGGTGCGGTTGCAGCGCCAACATGGGCTGAGTAGCTCGACCAAGCCCAGTCAGAGGCCGCGGCCACCATCCCGGCTCTTACCGGATTGAGCTCGACATAGCGGCAAACCGCAGCCAGATAAGCATCGGTATCGACCAGAATTGCCTTGAATCGTCCCTGAAACAAGTGCCCCACCAGCCCATGCCGGCGGTTGAAATCCTGTGTGTACACACCGTTGACATGGCGCATCAGCTGCGACAAACCACCTGCCGGCGTCACAAGCACCAAGTGGTAATGGTTGGTCATCAGGCAATACGCCAGCACCTGCGCGCCAAACCGCTCAAGCCCCAGCCCCAGCACCGCCAGGAAGCCCTGCGCATCTTCGTCATCATCAAAAATCGCCTCGCGCCGATCACCACGCGAAGTCACGTGATACACAGCACCTGGAAACTCAATGCGCAGCGGACGAGCCATCGCACCACTATACGCAGAAAGACCACCATCGAACCCGTCGCCCTGTGCAGCGGCCGTCGTCTTCGTTCGCTGGCCGAGCGAGTTGGTGGTTTTCTAGGGATTCAGAATTCGGACTTGACCCTGGCTTCGCTGGCTTCGCCCTGGCTTCCGCAGCTTCAGCGGTGCTTGGTTTTGCCGCCAAGCTGATTTTGATCGCAGCACCGCTGCGTCTGAGCTTGACCTACGACCAGGGCAAAGAGATGGCCAAGCACGCCGAACTCACAGCGCAAACGGGCGTCAAGGTCTATTTCTGTGATCCCCACAGCCCATGGCAAAGGGGCAGTTGCGAGAACACCAATGGGTTGT
>CANFIC010000138.1 GCA_947446685.1 Burkholderiales bacterium | reverse complement strand
CTGAACTTGTTCAAGGGCTTCCGCCCGAGCGTGAAGGACAAGCTGGCCGGTATCAAGGGTTGTACCCACCTGACCGAACTTTGCCAGGCTTTGCCAACGGCGGTGGTCCAGGCATTCACCGGCGAGGTGATCAATATCCGCGATGGCGACAGCCCTGGACAAGCGCCATTTCAGCTCGACAAATGCCATGCCTTGCGCCGCGACGGCCCGATGGTTTTGGCTTATTACCCGAACTGGTACCGCAAGGTCGAGGCTGCCGCGGTCGAAGTTGTTCCCAATCCCTGACTTTCAATAGAGCGAGAACCACCATGAAGATTCACGAGTATCAGGCCAAGGAAATCCTGCGCCAATTCGGAGTGCCGGTGCCGCGCGGTTATGCGGCCTTCACGGTGCAAGAAGCTGTCGAAGCCGCGCAAAAGCTTGGCGGACCAGTCTGGGTGGTGAAAGCACAAATCCACGCCGGTGGCCGCGGCAAGGGCGGCGGCGTCAAACTGGGCCGCTCACTTGCTGATGTGAAGGGCCTGGCCGAAGAAATCCTCGGCATGCAACTGGTCACCCATCAAACCGGGCCGGTCGGGCAAAAAGTCCGCCGCCTGCTGGTTGAAGAAGGTGCCGACATCAAGAAGGAATATTACGTTGCTTGCTTGACCGACCGAGCCACGCAACGCGTCGCGATGATGGCCTCGAGCGAAGGCGGCATGGACATCGAGGAAGTGGCGCACGCCACACCCGAAAAGATCCTGCGCGTGATCATCGACCCGGCGACGGGTTTGACCGACAGCCAGGCGCAGGAACTGGTGGCGGGCATTGGCGTCCCGGAAGCCTCGCAGGCGCAAGCCCGCGATGTGCTGCAAAAGCTCTACAAATGCTATATGGACACCGATGCGTCGCTGGCCGAAATCAACCCCTTGATCCTTGAAGGCAGCGGCGGCATCAAGGCCCTCGACGCCAAGTTCGACTTTGACGCCAATGCGCTGTTCCGTCACCCCGAAATCGTTGCCTACCGCGACCTTGACGAAGAAGACGCAGCGGAAGTCGAAGCCAGCAAGTTCGACCTCGCCTATATCAGTCTGGACGGCAATATCGGCTGCCTGGTCAACGGCGCTGGCTTGGCCATGGCGACCATGGACACGATCAAATTGTTCGGGGGCTCGCCGGCCAACTTCCTCGATGTCGGTGGCGGCGCCACGGCAGAGAAAGTGACCGAAGCCTTCAAGATCATGTTGAAAAACCCCGAAGTCAAGGGCATTCTGGTCAACATCTTTGGCGGCATCATGAAGTGCGACACGATTGCCGAAGGCGTGATCGCCGCCTGCAAGGCGGTCAATCTGTCGGTACCGCTGGTGGTGCGGATGAAGGGCACCAACGAAGACATGGGCAAGAAGATGCTGGCCGAATCAGGCCTGCCGATCATCGCTGCCGACTCGATGGCCGAAGCTGCGACGAAGATCGTCGCCGCCGTCGCCTGAAGACTGACTGCTGACCAGCAAGGAAAAAGAACATGAGCATCTACATCAACAAAGACACCCGGGTGATCACCCAGGGCATCACCGGCAAAACCGGTCAGTTTCATACTCGCGGCTGCCGTGACTATGCCAATGGCAAAAATTGCTTTGTCGCTGGCGTGAACCCGAAGAAGGCCGGCGAGGACTTCGAAGGCATTCCGATCTTTGCCAATGTGACCGATGCGGCCAAGGCCACTGGCGCCACCGTCAGCGTCATCTATGTGCCGCCAGCGGGTGCTGCCGCAGCGATCTGGGAAGCCGTGCAGGCTGACCTGGATCTGGCGATCTGCATCACCGAAGGTATCCCGGTGCGCGACATGCTCGAGTTGCGCAACCGCATGCGCGCCAAGGAAGCCGCCGGCGGCAAACGCACTCTGCTGCTGGGCCCCAACTGCCCGGGGCTGATTACGCCAGACGAGATCAAGATCGGCATCATGCCCGGACATATCCATCGCAAGGGCCGCATTGGTGTGGTCTCGCGCTCGGGTACCTTGACCTATGAAGCGGTGGCGCAGTTGACCGAAATCGGTCTGGGCCAATCCAGCGCCGTCGGCATTGGTGGCGACCCGATCAACGGCCTCAAGCATATCGATGTGATGAAGGCCTTCAATGACGATCCGGGAACCGATGCCGTGATCATGATCGGCGAGATCGGCGGCCCCGATGAAGCCGAAGCGGCGCGCTGGTGCAAAGACAATATGAAGAAGCCGATTGTCGGTTTCATCGCTGGCGTGACGGCACCTGCAGGCAAGCGCATGGGCCATGCGGGAGCCCTGATCTCGGGCGGCGAAGACACCGCCGAAGCCAAGCTGGCAGTGATGGAAGCCTGCGGCTTCACGGTCACGCGCAACCCATCCGAGATGGCCAAGCTCTTGAAAGCGTTGCTGTAAGACCATAAAACTGGCAAGACAAGCCGCCGCGGGTGACCGCCGGCGGCTTGTTGCATTTTGTTTTGTAAACTCTCGCCATGCGGACGGTGCTCATTGTCTGCAGCAACCCATAAGCCAAGCCGGTAAGGCAGTGCTGAATCAATTGGAAATGCAAATGGATTTGATGACCGCCCCATTCTGGATCGCCCTGCTCAAGATCATCTGGGTGAATATCTTGTTGTCAGGTGACAACGCTGTGGTGATCGCGCTGGCTGCCAGAAATTTGCCGGCACATCAGCAGAACAAGGCCATCGTTGCAGGTAGCGGCGCAGCCATTTTGTTGCGCGTGGTTCTGACGCTGTTTGCGGTCTCCCTGCTGGAAATTCCCTACCTGAAATTGGTCGGCGCTGCACTGCTGCTGTGGATCGGCGTGCAATTGCTCGCCGGCGGTGATGATGATGGCGAAGGCAAATTCAAGGCCAGCAGTTCGCTGTGGATCGCGGTCAGAACCATCCTGATCGCCGACCTGGTGATGAGTCTGGACAACGTCATCGGGGTGGCCGCCGCCGCCAACGGCGCACCAGAAGCGATGCGCACCACCTTGCTGGTGCTGGGTCTGGGCCTTTCGATTCCGATGATCATCTTCGGCAGTTCGATGCTGCTCAAGCTGATGCAGCGCTTCCCGTTGATCGTCACGTTCGGTGCCGCCATCCTCGGTTTTGTGGCGGGCGAAATGGCTGTCACCGACGTCGCGATCAGCGCCTGGTTCGAGGCCAATGCCAAGCATCTGGAGCTGCCGATCTCGATCTTTGGCGCCGTGATTGTGGTGCTGATTGGGCGCTATCTGGCCAAGCGTCAGGCCGCTGCTGCCGAAGAAGCCTGAGGGCTTTTTCCAACTGCTTGGCAGGGGACTGCCGAGCAGCAGTTCACGCTGGGCAGGTCCTTGACCATATTTTCCCCATGGAGATGCATGAAATCGCCAAAAAATGGTCAGAATAGCGACGAACAGCATCCTTGGAAGAATAATGAGTTTGGAGTTTTACAGCGCCACTGACGTTGGCCGCTCACGCGGCAACAATGAGGACTCGGTAGTCGTTGATGACAAGATCGGCTTGGCAATATTGGCTGATGGCATGGGCGGCTACAAAGCAGGCGAGGTGGCCAGCGAAATGCTCACCAGTTCCCTCAGCCTCGAACTAGGCCGCTGTTTGAATGAAGCCGGGGGGCTGTTCACGGTAGCGCAGGCGCGGCTTGCGATCGAGGCCTGTGTTGACATTGCCAATCGGGCGATCTTCACTGCCGCGCATGGCAACCCTCAATTCAGCGGCATGGGCACGACCCTGGTGCTGGGCCTGTTCTGCGACGAGGGTTTGCTGCTCGGCCATGTCGGTGACTCGCGCGCCTATTGCCTGCGCGCAGGCCGCTTGACGCGCATGACCCGTGATCATTCCCTGCTGCAGCAGCAGCTCGATGCCGGCTTGTTGAGCCTTGAAGAAGCGGCGGTTTCAAATGTCAAGAACCTGTTGACGCGCGCTGTCGGTGTCGAAGAAGCGGTCAGGCTTGAACTGCATTTGCATCAAGTTCAAGCAGGCGATATTTTTCTGCTTTGTTCCGATGGGCTTACCGACATGTTGTCCGAGCCAGTGATCTGCGGCATGCTGGGCAGCTATCCCGAACTCGCTGATGCCGGCCGAGCCTTGATCGACGGCGCCAATGAAATGGGTGGCCGGGATAATATTTCGGTGATCGCTGTCAGGGTTGGACCCGCGTGGAATTTGAATTGATGGGCCATTCGCATCCCGCTAAGCGGGTCTCTGTCACCGGCGTCGGGCCGCAGCTTTGCAGGCATTGAACTGAGGTCAAGCATGATGAACAAATTGGTGATTTCACTCGATGGCATGGTGGTCAGGGAGGTCCCGATCGCGAATGAAAGGACCGCGCTCGGGCGCCGCCCCTACAACGACATCGTCATCGACAACCTGGCCGTCAGCGGCGAGCATGCCTTGCTGCACAGGGTTGGGAATGATGTCTATATCGAAGATCTGAATTCGACCAATGGCACTTATGTCAACGGCAAGGCGATCAAGAAGCAACTGCTGGTCGAGGGCGACAACATCGACATCGGCAAATACAAGATCCGGTTCTTGCAGGAAGACAGCCCCGACCATGAGAGAACTGCCATCCTCCGGCCCGGTAGTTTCGCCAGCAGTTTCGATCCGGCCGCTGCCGAACATGCCGTACCTGCTGCCATCAAGGTGCTGACCGGGCTTGCAGCCGGGCGCGAGCTGGTGCTGACCAAGGCAGTCACCACCTTTGGCAAACCTGGCGCGCAGGTTGCGGCCATTAGCAAGCGCCCTGGCGGCTATGCGATTGCCCATCTGGAAGGCGATGAACGCCCGCTCGTCAACGGTATTCCCTTGAGCGGTGAAGCGCTCCCGCTGAAAAGCGGCGATTTGATCGATCTGGCGGGTGCCAGGGTGCAGTTCATTCAGGCCTGATCAGTTTGTAAAAACTGCATTGGCCAGGGCGGTTTGACGCTTTTGCGCCTTAGACTCCGGAGCGGGCAGCCCTTGATGGATTTGCCGATGTCTTTTTCTCCCGGAGTTTTGTTCCCCCCATGAAGCGCATCCAAAAAGGCCTGACCCTGCTCGAGTTGATGGCGACCGTGTCGATCGTCGGCATTTTGGTCTTTCTTGCCGTGCCTCGCTATCAAGACGACATCCGCAAGCGGGCTTACAGCGAAATCACCTTCGGCATGGAAGCGGTGCAAAAAGCAGTAATTGCCTGTTATGGCGGCGTTACCGATTTGAGCCGTTGCGATAGCGCTGAAGAATTGGGGATCCAGTTGCCAGGTGCATTGGGCGACAAAGCCGGCATCGAGATTAGCGCCGGCACTGCAGTGATCACGGCGATACCCAAGGCGAACCGAGGAATTGAGCCGGCGGACAGCTGCACGCTGACACCGACCGTCAATAATCAAACCCTGGTCTGGTCATTCAGCGGCGCTTGTGTCAGCAAAGGCTGGGTCAAGAGCTGATCTTTTCGAATTCAATCACGCAAGCTGCAACAACAGGAGTCAGCAAATGATCTACGTCCATCTGGTCACCGTCCTCGCCCTTTTCCAGCTCATGGTTTTTGCCACTCTGGTCGGCCGCGCGCGCGGCACTTACGGCATCAACGCACCCGCCACGACCGGTAACGAGCAGTTCGAGCGCTATTACCGGGTGCAGATGAACACGCTCGAATTGCTGGTGGTGCTGCTGCCGGCGCTTTGGCTGGCTTCAAGCTACTGGTCGCCCGCAATCATGGCCGGCATCGGCGCGGTCTATCTGGTCGGCCGGGTTCTGTATTTCAGGGAATATATCCAGCAGCCGACCAGCCGGACCCTCGGTTTCTCGCTCAGTTTCCTGCCTATTCTTGTCCTGCTGATCGCCGCCTTGGCCGGCATCATCCGCAGCCTCTGAACCCAGCGTCAGAGCAAGGCCGCTGCCAGTCTGGCGGCGACCGAGCCTTCGTCGGTCGGTATGACCCAGACCTGCACCTGGCTGTCCTGGCGGTGAATGGCCATCGCCTCGCTGCCGCAAGCTTGCTGGTTGAGCAAGGCATCGAGCTTGACGCCGAGCCAGTCCAGGCTGGCGCATAGGTCGGCGCGTAGCAGTGCATCATGCTCGCCGATGCCGCCAGTGAAGGCGAGCAGATCGAGCCCGCCCAGACAGGCGATCAAGGCTCCTGATTCGTGCAGGATCCGGTGGGTAAATAGGTCGATCGCCTTGCGCGCTGCTTGGCTGCCGTCGCTGCGCAAGCGTCGCATGTCGGCAGACAAGCCTGAGACGCCGAGCAAGCCGCTTTGTCGGTAGAGCAGCGTTTGCAGCCGCTCGTGATCCCAACCCTGGGACATCAGGTAAAGCAGCAGGCCGGCATCGATCGATCCGCTGCGCGTGCCCATCATCAAACCATCGAGCGTTGAAAACCCCATCGTGGTGGCGCAGCTGCGGCCATGGCGGGCCGCGCAGAGGCTGGCGCCATTACCCAGATGCGCCATCAGCACCCGGCCGTCGGCCTGCTTGCTGCGCTGCTGCAAGGCCGAGATCACATATTGGTAGGACAGGCCGTGAAAGCCGTAGCGCCGCAGGCCTTGATCAGTCAACGATTGCGGCAGGGCGAAGCTGTAATCGACTTCGGCCATGCTGGCGTGAAAGGCATTGTCGAAACAGGCGACCTGAGGCAAGCCAGGAAAGGCCTGGCTGAAGGCCCTGATGCCCTGCAGGTTGTGCGGCTGGTGCAGCGGCGCCAGCGCGTTGAACTGTGCCAGATGGTCCAGCAAAGCCTCGGTGACGAGCAGGCCGGCGCGGGTTTCATGGCCGCCATGGACGACGCGGTGGGCCACCGCTGCGAGCGCAGGAATGGAGTTCTCTGCCTCGAGCAAGGCCTTGAGGCAATCCAGCGCTGCGGCAAATCGCTGCTCGGCGCCAAGCTCGATCTGGCGCTGTTGACGGCGACCCCCGATGGTCCAGCTGAGCATTGGAATGCCGGCTGGCTCGAGCCCTTCGATACAGCCGCTGAGCAGGCTGGCTTGAACCTGGCCGTGCAGCAGTGGATAGACCGAAAACTTCAGCGTCGACGAGCCCGCATTGACCGCAAGGATGGCCATGGCCGCTGTCAAGCTTGCCTTGACCGATCGCGGCGTGCCTTGTGGGCTGCCAGATGGGCCAGCAGCGCTGATGCGACCCGGTTCAGCGGGCCATCGGCGCGGCTGGTCAAGGCGATCGGGATCTTCGCGCCCAGCACCAGCCCGGCGCAACTGGCCCCGGCCAGGTATTCGAGCTGCTTGGCCAGCATATTGCCCGATTCCAGATCAGGTACGACCAGAATATCTGCAGCCCCCGCGACCGGTGATTGGATATGTTTGATCTTGGCCGCGCGGAAGGAAACGGCGTTGTCGAATGCCAGCGGACCTTCGAGCATGCCGCCGGTGATCTGGCCACGATCGGCCATCTTGCACAGCGCTGCCGCATCGAGCGTCGATGGCAGGTCCGGGTTGATGGTTTCCACTGCCGAGAGGATCGCGACCTTGGGGTATTTCACGCCCAGAAGATGGGCGAAGTCGATTGCGTTGCGGATGATGTCGGCTTTTTCCAGCAAGTTCGGGCGGATATTCAGCGCCGCATCGGTGATCAGCAGTGGTTTTGGATACAGCGGCACATCGAAACGGAACAGATGCGACATCCTGCGTCCGGTGCGCAAGCCTGGCTGGGCCAGCACTGCCTGGATCAACTCATCGGTATGCAGGCTGCCCTTCATCATCATCTCGACTTCGCCCCTGGCGGCCAGCAACGCCGCCATCTCGGCGGCTGCATGGCTATGCGGCACGGCGATGATTTCGATGCCGGTCAGGTCAATGCCGGCTTCGGCGGCCAGCCGGCAAAGGCGGGTTTCGGGCCCGATCAAGACGGGCAGGATCAGGCCATGAGCCGCCGCTGCCAGCGCGCCACTGAGCGAGCCGGCATCACAGGGATGAACGACTGCGCAACGCAGCGAGGGTAGCGAGGCGCTGAGCGCCAGCAAATCCTTGAAGCGGGCCTCCGCGTCGAATGGCTTCAGCGCGGCGATTTCGTCGTCGTTGACCTTGTCGGTCGAATCAAGCTTGTTGCTCATGGATGCCGGCGGCTGTTTGCAAGCTGCATTGGGCAATAGCGGCCTGCCAAGGCGCTTGACTTGAGTCAAGTGCGGTCGCCAGCTGACTTCAATCGAGCGGATTCAATCCTGGCAGGAAGTTGATGCCGGTGCGTTTGACCAACTCGGTGTAACTGATCGGCATGCTGCCTTGCGTCAGGTCGGAATTTTCATGCCAATGGGCCCAGGCGCGATTTTTCTGCTCGTCATAGACGAGCTTGAACAAATACTTCGGCACCCGGACCTGGCCCGCGCCGATCGCCGGGCTCTGCGCGATGCTCGGGCTGAAGACCGGACCGGTGATGACATAGACATTGCCGGCGGCGCGTGAGGCGTAGTTGCGCGTCGCCTGTTCCACCGTCTTGGCCCAGACACCCCGGTTATGTTCAGGTGCTTGCGGCACCATATTGGCCAGCGAAAAGCTTTGGGCCATCGCCTGCGCTGTCGGCATGTCTCCAGCGGGTGCCATATGTCCGCGATCGAAACCGCTGCCCTTGTAATCATTCAGGCTGGCGCGCTCCGAGCTGCGCAATCTGGCGTCGGCAAAAAAGCGGTTGGTGCGTTTTTCACCGGCGTCGGCAATCGCCTCCCGGTTCAGCTTTTCAGCCACGAAGACGGCGGTCTTGCTGGCCCCGGAATGCAGGATGGCAAAGGCGTCGTAGCAAAGCGCGCGCTGCTGGGGCTGAGCGGCCACGATGGGCGGCTTTGCATTGACGAAGAACTGCGAGCAGTTGGAGAAATCCTCAGCAGCCTGACTGCTTTGGAAGGCGGCGCAAAGAATGAAAATCGCGGCGATGACCAGGCTTTTGCGCGACTGCATCAGACTGCCGCAGCCGACAGATATTGCTGGCGAAAGTTCTCGAAAGGCATCGAATCAAGGGCTTCGATGTCGGCCTGCGCCGCCTGCGATTGCTGCGCCATTCGGGCAAAGCGCTGCGCCATCGCCTTGTCAAAAGGCATGGCGAGCAGCTGCTGGCGAGTCTGTTCGGATTGCAGGCGCGCGAACTCGACAAAGCAATCGCCGAAATCCTCGGCCATCGCCTTCAGCACCCGCGCCGACGGGGTGGTTTGCGGCTGGTCGAGGCGCTGTTTTGCGGCCGCCAGCGCCTCGCTGTATTGCTGGCCTCCATGGGCAGCGT
>CANFIC010000137.1 GCA_947446685.1 Burkholderiales bacterium | reverse complement strand
GTCCAGCACCGCAACCACGGCTTCGGTAATCGGCATTTCGACCCCCTTCAAGCTCGCCCGCGCCAGCACCGTCGGTGCGCTGTAGACACCCTCGGCGACATGGCCGAGGTCATGCAGGATGTCGGCAAGCGCCTGCCCTTGGGCCAATGCCAGCCCGACGCGGCGATTGCGTGACAAGTCGCCGGTGGCCGTCAGCACCAGATCACCGATACCGGAAAGACCCATGAAGGTTTCGCTGCGTGCGCCCAGCGCCAGGCCCAGCCTGAGCATTTCAGCCAGGCCACGGGTGATCAGCGCGGCACGCGCATTCAGGCCCGGCGCATTGGCGCTGTCGCCGCGGCCTTCAGCCTGCAAGCGCAAGCCGTCCGCGATACCGACGGCAATCGCCAGCACGTTCTTGACCGCGCCGCCGACCTCGACGCCGACCGGATCGGCCGAGGTATAGATGCGCAACCTCTCGCTGTGGAAAGCGGCGACTGCAGCCTGGGTCAGCGCTTCGTCGTCACTGGCTGCGACCAGCGCTGTTGGCTGACCGGCGGCGACTTCCTGCGCAAAACTGGGCCCGGACAGGATCCCGCCGCGCAACAGCGGCTGGACCTCGCGCGCAATTTCATGCCCGAGCATCCCGCTACCAGCCTCAAAGCCCTTGCACAGCCACAGCACCTGCGCACCTGCCGGCAAAGCCGCCAGCATCGGGCGCAGCGCCGCCATCGGCGTGGCCACGACGATCAGCCCGGCTGCAGCGTGGGCAATGGCACGCGCCAGGTCAGCCTCGATCGCCAAGGCCTGCGGCAGCAGCGTGTCGGGCAGATAGCGGGCATTGCGACGCTGCGACTGCATGGCGCTGACGGCCAACGGGTCGCGCGCCCAGAGCACCACCTGATGCCTTGCAGCGGCCTGCACGGCCAGCGCTGTCCCCCAGGCACCGGCGCCGAGAATGCTGATTTTCATATCACCCTCCAGTTGCTGGTCAGCCCGCAGGCGGATTTTCGGAAGCCCGGATCAAAAAAAATGCCCCTGCTGAGCAGAGGCATGATCCTGCTGCAAAGCGCGACAAACTCAGTTCATCGTGCCCGCTGCAGCGGCGTCGCGTTGCGCTTGCTGCGCTTCGAACATGGCCTGGAAGTTGACTTCCGACAGCAGCACCGGCGGGAAGCCGGCGCGGGTGCAGACATCCGAAACGATGGCACGCAGATAGGGGTAGATCATCTGCGGGCAGACGATGCCCAGAATGCCTTCGAGCTGCTCTTGCGGCACATGGCGGATCTCGAAGATGCCGGCTTGCTTGGCCTCGATCAGGAACAGCGTCTTGTCGCCGACCTTGGTGGTGACGGTGGCCGTCACGCAGACCTCGAACACACCTTCGGCCACCGGTTCAGCCGACAACGCCAGGTTGATGTCAACTTCGGGCTGGGTCTGCTCCAGCAGGATTTGCGGTGCATTGGGTTGCTCCAGCGACAGATCCTTCAAATACATCCGCTGGATCTGGAACACTGGGTTTTCGGTATCGTCTGCCATGATGTCTCTCAAAATAATGGGGCCCGTCAGCTCAATGCCAGGGGCAGCGGCTGCGATTATGACCCAGGCTTTGCGCCGGGCTTCGCGCCGGGCTGGTAAATCAGGCGTTTTGCAGCATCGCCTGCAGGCCGCCACGCTGGTCGAGCGCCATCAATTCATCGCAGCCCCCGACATGGGTGTCGCCGATGAAAATCTGCGGCACCGTACGGCGTCCGGTCAGGCTCATCATTTGCTCGCGTGCCTGCGCATCGAGGTCAATGCGGATTTCTTCAATCTGCTCGACGCCGCGCTGCTTCAGCAGGGCCTTGGCCCGCAAGCAGTAGGGGCAGACCTGGGTGGTGTACATCTTCACGGCGCGCATGGGGCTTCCTCTGGCAGAAATTGATTAGGGCGGATCAGGCCGACTTTTCGACCGGCAGACCGGCTTCGCGCCAGGCAGTCAAGCCGCCATCCAGTGAATGGGCGTTTTCATAGCCCAGCTTGCGCAAGCTGGCAGCCGCGCGCGCTGCACGGGCGCCGCTCTTGCAGACGACGATCAGGGGCAGGGTCTTGTTCGATGGCAAAGACTTGTGGCCCTCAAGCGTGGCCAGCGGCACATTGCGCGAGCCAGCCACATGAGCTGCAGCAAATTCCTCGGTCTCGCAGACATCGATGAGCACCGCCTTTTCGCGATTCATCATCCGCACCACCTCGGCCGTCGGCAGCGCAGCGCCTTGACTGCCGCGCAGCAGCATCGGGCGCAGCAACAAGCCGCCCGACACCGAAGCAGCCAGCACCAGAATCCAGTTTTCGAGCAAAAAGTTCAAGGGGCTATATCCGGAAGGAAAAAGAAGGCGATTATAGAAAGAACCGGCATCAGGCTGCTGGAGGGCGGTCGTCACGGGGGCCAGCCCGATAGAATTGGCTTGCCCGAATCGGGCGGCCACAGACCCGTCAATGTACAAGCTCGTTCTGATTCGCCATGGCGAGTCCACCTGGAATCTCGAAAACCGCTTCACCGGCTGGACCGATGTCGACCTGACACCAACCGGCGTCGAACAAGCCAAACAAGCCGGCATCCTGCTCAAGGAGGCCGGGCTGGACTTCGACATCGCTTACACCTCGGTGCTCAAACGCGCAGTCTGGACCCTCTGGCATTGCCTCGATCAGATGGACCGGACCTGGCTGCCGGTGGTCAACAGCTGGCGCCTCAACGAGCGCCATTACGGTGCGCTGCAGGGTCTGAACAAGGCCGATACAGCCAAGAAGTTCGGCGACCCGCAGGTGCTGATCTGGCGCCGTAGCTACGACATTCCGCCGCCGGCCCTGGACCCCAGCGATCCGCGCAGCGAGCGCAGCGATCCGCGTTATGCCAAGCTCGACCCTGATCTGGTGCCGCTGACCGAATGCCTGAAGGACACCGTCGCTCGGGTGCTGCCTTTCTGGGACGAAACCATCGCACCGGCGATCAAGTCCGGCCAGCGCATCGTCATCTCGGCCCATGGCAACAGCATCCGCGCGCTGGTCAAGTACCTCGACGGTATTGGCGACAACGAGATCGTCGGTGTCAACATCCCCAACGGCATTCCGCTGGTCTATGAACTCGACGCTGACTTGAATCCGATCAAGAGCTATTACCTCGGCGACCCCGAAGCTGCGGCAAAAGCCGCCGCGGCCGTCGCCAACCAGGGCAAGGCCTGATCAGTCGAGGTCGGCCAAAGCCTGTGCAATGGTGTCGCGCAGATGCGCGGCCAGCGCGCGTCGATCGGCATGCGCTGTTGCCATCGCCGGCAGCACAATCAGCTGCACGCTCAGCCCATGGGCTGAGGCGATGGCCCACAGGCTTTGCACCAGACTGGTCTCGCCGATGAACTGCGCTGCCAGGCTGAAGCGCTGACCGGGCTCGGACCAGCGCAAGACCACCGGCTGCAAAGGCGTTTCAGTGGCGATCGCCGCCTGCAACAGATTGGCATGAAAGGGCAGCAACTCGGGCCCGGAGCCGGTCGTACCTTCGGGGAATACCGCCACCGTGTCACCGGCTTTCAGGGCCTCGGCCATCTGGTGGACGACACGCAGTGCATCGCGCTTGCTGCTGCGCTCGATGAACAAAGTGCCCACGCCCTCGACCATCGATCCGATCACGGGCCAATGCCGCACATCGGACTTGGAAACGAACCGCGCTTCGGGCAGCAGCGCATGCAGGGCAGCGATGTCGAGCCAGGACACATGGTTGGCCACCACCAGCTTGGCGCCGGGCCGGCCATGGCCCTGCGTGGTCAACTGCACGCCGAGAATCTGCAGCAACTTGGCCGACCAGCGTTGAATGTGCGCCTGACGCTCGGCCAGTTTCAGCGATCCGAAGCGCAACTTGATCAGCAGCAGTCCCTGCAGCGCATGCAGGGCAAAGCGCAGCAAGCGCCAGACGGCAACGAGGCTGCGCAAGTCAGGCGACCAGGGCGGCAGCGTCAAACGCGATATGACCCGCCACCAAGGTGTAGCGAACCTGCGCCGGCAACTCAAAACCGCTGGTCTTGAATGCAAAAGGCGTGTGCTTGCCCTGACTGCTCAAACCTTCAGGCGTGACTTGCCAATGCGCCTCCGGATCAAAAATGCAGATGTCGGCCACGCCGCCATCGACCAGGCGGCCAGCGCTGGCGGTCAGGGAACCGAGCGCATTGCCGAGCACCCGCACCGGCGCTGCGGTCACCACCTCCAGCGCCCGTGCCAATGGCTGGCCCTCGTCAGCCGCCCAGCGCAAAGCCAGACTGAGCAAGAGCTCAAGCCCGGTGGCACCCGGCGTCGCTTCGGCAAAAGGCATGTTCTTTTCGTCGGCAGTCACCGGCATATGGTCGCTGACCAGGGCGTCGAGCGTGCCGTCGACCAGACCTGCCCGCAAAGCGGCACGATCCCGGCCCTGGCGCAGCGGCGGATTCAAGCGCATTGCCGAATTGAAATAGCCGATGTCGACATCGGTCAGATGCAGCGAATTGATCGACACATCGGCGGTTACCGCCAGGCCTTCACGCTTGGCCGCGCGCACCAACTCGACCCCGGCAGCACTGGAAATCCGGCATAAATGGACCCGCGCGCCGGTCGATCGCATCAGCTCGAAAATCGTGTGCAGCGCCACCGTCTCGGCCGTCACCGGCACACCCGACAGACCCAGCCGGGTTGCCACCGCACCGCTGGCCGCCACCCCGCCGCTGAGGTAGGCATCCTGCGGACGCAGCCAGACGCTGTAGTCATAAGTTGCCGCATACAGCAGCGAGCGGGCCAGCACCAAGGTGTCGCGCAATGGCCTGTCCGCTTGCGAGAAACCGACACAACCAGCCTCGGTCAAGGCGGCCATTTCGGTCAACACTTCGCCGTCCAGCCCGCGTGTCAGGGCGCCCAGAGGAAACAGTCGGCAACGGCTCAGTTTGCGGGCGCGGAACTTCAGCATCTCGACCAGACCCGGCTCATCGAGCACCGGGTCGGTGTCGGGCGGGCAGACCAGGCTGGTCACGCCGCCGGCAGCCGCCGCCTTCAATTCGCTTTCCAGCATGCCTTCATGCTCATGGCCGGGCTCACGCAGCCTGGCCGCCAGGTCGACCAAGCCGGGGGCGACGATCAGCCCGCTCGCGTCGATCACGCGCTCGGGTTGAAAATCAGCCGATACATCGCCCAAGGCGACGATGCGGCCCGCCGCCACACAGAGGTCGCCGATCCGGTCCAGGCCCGAGGCCGGATCGATCAAACGGCCGCCCTTGATCAGAATTTTCATGCTTCATTCCCCGCCAATATCGACATCACCGCCATCCGCACCGCAATGCCGAAAGTCACTTGCGGCAGGATCACGCTCTGCTTGCCATCAGCCACGCTGGATGAAATCTCGACCCCGCGATTGATCGGCCCCGGGTGCATGACGATCGCATCGGGTTTGGCCAGGGCCAGCTTCTCCGGTGTCAGGCCGAAGTTCTTGAAAAACTCGCCGGCACTCGGCAGCATGCCGCCGCTCATCCGCTCGTTCTGCAGGCGCAGCATGATGATCACATCGGCACCGCGCACACCTTCGGCCATGTCGTGACAGACGCGCACGCCCATCTCGCGCAGATCGCCTGGTACCAAGGTCTTTGGGCCGACCGCACGGATCTCGGGCACACCGAGGATGTTCAGCGCATGGATGTCGCTGCGCGCGACGCGCGAATGCACGATGTCTCCGACGATCGCGACGGTCAGATTGCGAAAATCCTGCTTGTAATGCCTGATCGTGTACATATCGAGCAGGCCCTGGGTCGGATGCGCATGGCGCCCGTCCCCGGCGTTGACCACATGCACATGCGGGGCGCAATGTTCGGCGATCAGATAGGGCGCGCCGCTCTCGCCATGGCGCACGACAAACATGTCAGCATGCATCGCCGACAGATTGGCCACCGTGTCGAGCAGGGTCTCACCCTTGGCGGTCGAACTGCGCGCGATGTCGAGGTTCAGGACATCGGCCGACAAACGCTTTGCAGCGATCTCGAAGGTGGTGCGGGTGCGGGTGCTGTTCTCGAAGAACAGATTGAAAACACTCTTGCCGCGCAGCAGCGGCACTTTCTTGACTTCGCGGTCATTGACCGACAAAAACGTCCCTGCGGTATCGAGAATCTGGTGGATGACCGCCTGCGGCAGGCCTTCGATCGACAGCAGGTGGACCAACTCACCATGCTTGTTCAACTGCGGGTTGCGTCTGGACAGCATGGCTCAGCCTCCCTTCAAATCAAAACTGAAACGGCCCGCGTCGTCCTTGGCCAGACGCAGGTTCTGCCCGGCCCCGAGGCTGATACGCGCGGCTGAAAACGCCGGCTCGATCGGCAACTCGCGCCCACCACGGTCGACCAGCACGACCAGGGTCACGCTGGCCGGGCGGCCGAAGTCAAACAGCTCGTTGATTACCGCTCTTGTCGTGCGTCCGGTGAACAGGACATCGTCGACCAGCAGAATCGGCAGGCCGCTGACGTCAAACGGCAGCTTGGTGTGATCGGCTCCGGCAGACATGCCGCGGCTGCTGAAATCATCGCGGTGCATGGCGCTGGAGATCACGCCAGGCTGGCCCGGCAGTCCAAGGTCGCATTGCAAGCGCTCGGCCAGCCAGGCGCCACCCGACCAGATACCGACCAGCACGGTGTCGGGCTGCAGCAGTTTTTTGACGCCGCGCAGCAACTCGACATAGAGCGCCTCGGCATCGAGAAAAATATCGCTCATTGATGCTCCCGGAAATATTGTTCAAGAATCAAAGCGGCGGCAGTCGAATCGACATCGCGCGCGCCGCGGCTCTCGGCCTCGACGCTGGTGTAGCGTTCGTCCACCTCATAAACATTCAGGCGGAATCGCCCATGCAACTGCCGCCCGAAGCGGCGCGCGCGCATCGTCATTGCATGCTCGGCACCATCCGGATGAACCGGCAGACCGACCACCAGCGCATCCGGTTGCCATTCCTTGATCAGCCGTTCGATCGCGAGGAAACGGGCTTCGCCTTCGACCGCGATCGACTTCAGCGGCTCGGCACTTTGCGAAAAACGGTTCCCAGTCGCAACGCCGATCCGCCGCGTGCCGAAGTCGAAAGCCAGCAGCGATTGCGGGGCCTCGCCGGTCATGCTCAACAATGCCCCGCCTGCTGGCTGAGCATGCGCGGGTCGACTCCGAGCAGGCGCAAAGCCCCCTCATAGCGCTGCTCGACCGGCGTATCGAAAATGATGCCTGGCGAGGCCTCGACGGTCAGCCAGCCATTGCGGCCGATTTCCTCTTCGAGCTGACCCGCCGCCCAACCGCAGTAGCCCAGCGTCACCAGCACACGCTTCGGTCCCGCGCCATTGGCCAAGGCTTCGAGCACATCGCGGCTGGTCGTCATCGACAGACCGCCCGGCACAACCAGGGTGGCATTGAACTGGCCCGCCTTGGCGTCCAGCGGCTCATGCAGGACGAAACCGCGTTCGGTCTGCACCGGGCCGCCGAAAAACACCGACAAGGCTGCCAGCTCTTCATGCGGCAGGCTCAGCTCGACTTTCTCGAACAGATTACCCAGCGTCAGCGCAATCGGCTTGTTGATCACCAGGCCCAGCGCACCCTGTTCGTTGTGCTCGCACATATAGACCACGCTGCCGGAAAAAGCCTCGTCGGCCATGCCGGGCATGGCGATCAGAAACTGGTTGCTAAGGTCGATTCGCTCATGTGCCATGCGCATAGTTTATTCGTCAGCGAAACTCCGGGAATGAAACAAGCAATGTTTGACAAGATTCTGGTCTGGTTGCGCCGCGATTTGCGGGTGCAGGACAACGCGGCGCTGCACCATGCGCTGCAGTCGGCGGGACAGGTTTACTGCGCCTTTGTGCTCGATCCGGACATCCTCGACCCCTTGCCGCGCGCCGACCGGCGGGTCGAATTCATCCTCGATGCCCTGGGCGTTGTCGATGCCGACCTGCGGCGCTTGAACCCTGCAGCGGGCCTGATCGTTCGCCACGGTCGCCCGGCCGAGCTGATTCCAGAATTGGCAATGCAGTTGGGCGTGCAAGCCGTTTTCTACAACCACGACGATGAGCCGTCCGCCTTGCTGCGCGATGCGGAGGTGGCGCAGCAACTCGGCGGCTGCGCGCTGCACAGCTTCAAGGACCATGTAATTTTCGAGCGCAGCGAGGTGTTGACTGCGGTCGGCAAACCCTACGGCGTTTTCACGCCCTACAAAAACAGCTGGTTGCGCCGCTTGACGCCGGGCGACCTCGAGCCCTTTCAAGTCGAGGCGCTGGCCGCCGCGCTGGGTCATAGCGATCTGGCCAATGGCGTACCCAGCCTGGCCGCCATCGGTTTTGAGCCGGCAGGGCTGAGCCCGCAGCTGCAAGGCGGCAGCCGGGGCGCCGCCGATCTGCTCGACGATTTCCTCGACCGCATCGATCGCTACGACGCAGCCAGAAACTACCCGGCAGTCAAAGGTCCGAGCTATCTGAGCGTGCACCTGCGCTTTGGCACGATCTCGATCCGGACTTTGGCGCGCGAGGCCTGGCAGCGCATGCAAGCCGGCGACCGCGGTGCCGAAGTCTGGCTCTCCGAGCTGATCTGGCGCGATTTTTACCACCAGGTCATGCACCATCACCCGCATGCGATGAGCCGCAGTTTCAGGCCTGAATACGACGCGATTGCCTGGGAAACCGGTGCCGCAGCCGAGGCGCAATTTCTGGCCTGGTGCGAGGGCCGCACCGGCTATCCGCTGGTCGACGCGGCAATGCTGCAGCTGAACCAGAGCGGCTATATGCACAACCGGCTGCGCATGGTGACGGCTTGCTTCCTGATCAAGGATCTGGGCATCGACTGGCGCCGCGGTGAAGCCTATTTCGCCGCAAAGCTGCTCGACTTCGACCAAGCCGCCAACAATGGCGGCTGGCAATGGGCTTCATCGAGTGGCTGCGACGCGCAGCCCTATTTCCGCATCTTCAACCCGGTCACGCAGAGCGAGAAGTTCGACCCCGAAGGCAAGTTCATCAAGCGCTATCTGCCGCAACTGGCCAAGCTGCCGCCAAAACTGATCCATGCGCCCTGGGAAGCCAGGCCGATCGAACTGCAGGCCTGCGGTGTCACGCTGGGTCGGGATTACCCGGCGCCGATCGTGCGTCACGACGAAGCCAGGAAGAAAACCCTGGAACGCTATGCGGTGGTGAAAAGCCGGGCGATCTAAGGATGCAGCATCCCTAAGGATGCTCAAGGCAGCGGCAACACCCAGCGCGCCAGGATGTCGCGATAACGCAGCCCGAACTGTTCCAGGCCGGCATCGCTGGCGTCGAACACATGGCTCAAGAACGCCAGCGACAACTCCTTGGTGGCGTTCTTGACACGCGGATTCAAGGCCAGGCCGCCGGTGCCAGCACGGTCGGTAAAGATGCTGTGCGAACCGCCCTCAAAGATGGCCATGGCCTTGGCC
>CANFIC010000136.1 GCA_947446685.1 Burkholderiales bacterium | reverse complement strand
GACAGGTTGTGTCGACCAGCAAGCAACTGCGCGTGTCTTCAGGGCACTGCCAGTCGGCGGGCCGTAACTATTCAGACTGCCCGTCGTTCGAGCCGATTCGAGTGCATAGAGAATCAGGTTCCATCGCAGCCAAAAGGGGGGGTACCCACCCGGTGGGTCTTGGGAAGTGTTGCTTTTTTGACCCCCCACCCCCATTCGAAGAGGGGGCGATGCTGGACCGCTATCGATGCATTCACATCGTGCTTAAATGATGCGATCGCTAGAGTTTGTCTCGAAGCACTCTAGCCAAACAATTGTTAGTGGGTAGGATGATGGGTAGTTTATTGATTCCACTCTAAGTTATTGAAAATAAACAACTATTGGCGGACGCCCTCTCCGCCAGGACATAACCCCAAGTGATTGATTTACTTGGGGTTTTTTCCATTTTGAAGTTGAGTTTCAGTCGCCCGCCGATCCACCTGGATCCAAAGGGTGGTCAGGCCAGGCGGCCAGCCTATCTGCAAAGCGCTGCCTGCGACTTCATGCAATCGGGATCTTGAGCGCTGCCGAGTACAAAAAGGCGGTGCAGAGAAAACCAACAAGCCAGACCCCGGTACGCAGCCAGGGGATCCCAAGGCTGTAGACGACAACATAGGCGACTCTTGCGACCAGGAAGATCTGGACTGCAAGCTCGGTACTGGCGTTGGCGAAGCCGGTGAAATGAAGCGCCAGAACTGCCGGCGCAATCATCACCAGCGCGATCAGGGAGTTGTTCAGGGCGCGCTCGATGCGTCCCGCAAATCCACTCAGCGTCAGATCCTCGCGGTTGCCTGCCAAGGCAGACAAGCCCAGTTGCTGCATCGCCGCCAGCACCTGGACGAGCATGACGACGATGACAAAAGCGCCAAAGACATTGAAGTAAAAAAGTCCGGTATTCATATGCAATCCTTTCCTGCGGCTGAGGGCGTCTGCCGGCTTCAGTGCAATTGATTGAACTTGATCAGGCGGGTTTCTTCACCGGCATCCAGACGACTGCGACCAGCATGATCGTCGCCAGCAGCCACCAGATGACGCTGAAGGTATCGCCAGTCAGGCTGTAATGCAGGTCGCCTGCTGCTGAAGCAAAAGGTGTGCTCAGGAAGGCTTCAGACTGAACGCTCAGCGCCTGCCCTGACGCCTTGAGCGCTTGCAGACTCTTGGTGGCCGCACTGAGTGAAAACACCCGGCTGGCAAACACGATCAGGCCTTGAAAGATCACCAACAGACCAAATAGCGTCACCAACACTTTTGACAAGACCGTGCCTTGATTGCCTCGAACCTGGCTGGCGAACCTGAAGGTCACCCACAACATGAAGAAGATACCGATGGTAAACAGGGCGTTTTGAATCATGGCGAATTGCAACAGCGATAAAGTCTGGTATTGGTCCATTTTGTTTCCTTGGTTGGTAGAAATTGTTTGTGAAAGATTACTTGTCGGAAGCCTGGAACTGGCTGGCCATCTGGCCGGCTTTACCCATTGCCGAATTCATTGGTGCCGCGGTGATCAACTCAAGCGTGTTGACACCGCTAAGGATGCTCTCCTTTGGGTTGAATGAAATTCCCGAGCCAGATAATCGTTGAACTCGGGGGCGAAGCGATTTCAAGATGATTCAGATGGCAGGCGTCATGCCGGATCGAATCCTCAGGCCTCTTCGGCCATGGACAGGATGTCAGCACGGCTCAACTCGCCGACCAATTCCGGATGGACACGATGCATATGTTCGATGACGGCTTCGATCAACTCGTCATCGCTGTCTTTGCGCGTAATCAGTCCACATTCGCAATGGATCACTTTACCCATAAGGTTTCCTTTTAAACCATTTTGGCCGAGTATTGCACTACATTAAGCGAATGGCTATTCAAGACATTGGCGAAACATTGGCGTCAGCGGGCGAAACCCGGATTCATTTGTGCGGGAGGTTCTCAGTTCGGATCAATGGGCAACGAATTGATGAGGGTTTTCCCGGGCGGCAGGGCCGCTTGCTGTTTGCCTATCTGGCGTCAAGGCGAAGCCAGTCCAATACCCGGACCGAACTGGCCAAGATATTGTGGCCAGAATTGGTCCCGGACGATCCTGAAATTGCTTTGGCGGCCTTGCTTGCCAAACTCAGAAAACTCGTCGGCAAGGATCTGCTGCTGGGTAAACAGGATTTGCATTTGGCCTTGCCGGATAACTCCTGGGTCGACATCGAGTTGGCCCAAACTTGCTTGCACCGGGCCGAATCGGCAATCAGCGCCAGGGATTGGCGGGGTGCATGGGGGCCGGCCCAGGTGGCCGTGTATATCTCCACGCGTACTTTCATGGCGGGCTTTGAACACCCATGGGTTCAAGGCACGCGCGCCCGGTTGCTTGATGTGCAGATGCGGGCCAACGAATGTATGGCTGCCAGCGGCTTCAATCTCGGTGGTGCGGAGTTGCTGACGGCCGAACATGCGGCACGCCGGGTGCTCGACTTGAATCCCTTGCGTGAAAGCGCTTGCAAGTTGCTGATGCAGGTGCTGGATGCTGGCGGCAACCGTGCCGAGGCCCTGCAAGCCTACGAGAGGATCCGGGCGCTGATGCGCGAACAACTCGGTGTCTCACCCGGCCCGGCTTTGCAGGCCATCCATCGGCAGTTGTTGCAGCAATAGCTGCCCTGCCCTGTTCAAGCGCCAACAAAAAAAGTCCCCTGAGGGACTTTTTTATCTGGCAACGCAAGGCCGACTGGTCAGAAGTTTTTCAAGCGACTGATCAACTCGTCTTCCGACATACGCTCGAGTTCATGTACCCGGGACGGCTCGATCCATTTCCGGTCGACCATCAACTTGAGAATTGCTTCACGCTTGGCTACGGTGACTTCGTCGGCAGTCAGATGTTCGCCGAACAACAGGACCATGATGGTTTTGCCGACGATATTCAACAAAATACCAAACAGTACCAAGCCGAGCAACATCGTGATCGAGGCGATCACTCGCCCGCCGAAGGTGAGCGGGAACATGTCGCCGTAACCGGTGGTGGTCAAGGTCACCATGCACCACCACATCGCTGCCGGAATCGAGGTAAAGAAGCGCTTGTCCTCGGGAATCGGGTTATCGCTGACCGGATCGGTCGGCATGTACTTCAATGCCTCGGGCGGTGCGTTGGCAGGCAGTGGGTTGAGCAATAGATGGGCATCGTGCTTTTCCTGACCATGGGCCATCGACTCAGGCGAGTACAAGCCACCTTCGACGTAGTACATCAGGGTGCTGGAAATCATCACGACTGAAAACAAGGCGATGAAATAGATCTTCAGGTTGGTCAGGATCGGATTTGACGTCTGTACCTTGCTGCTGATGTTCTGCAGCGCGATGCGGGCCATCTTGAGTACTCGCAGGACCCGCACGACTCGCAAGACCCGCAGAACCTTGGTGCCCTGCAGCGAGCTGAGATTCATCACCTGCAGGTAGGTCGGCAGGATCGAAATCAGGTCAACCAGCCCCCAGAAACTGAAGAAATATTTGACCCGGTTCGGGGCGTAATAGATATTGCCGAGATAGTCGATGGTGAAAAACAGCACAGCCGTGTATTCAACGAAGGTAAACCAGTTGTGGTAAACGGTGGCATAGGGTTCAACTGTCTCGCCGGCAAGGGATAGACAGGAAACGAAGATCCAGAAATTGATGACTGAAACCCAGCGTTGAAACGCCGAGCTTGTCGGAATGGTGAAAACCCTCTTGGCGAGGCTGTTCGAGGGACTATTTCCAGCGAGTGATGCGGGCATTTTTTGACTCGTTCCGTTCTAGCTACTGATGAGCACGACTGCTGGACAGTTGTCCGGCTTGAGTCAAACCCGAGGCGTTGCGCCGATGCGGCGACGCTTGGATTGTCAATCCTTTGATCAAAGGGGGTACAGCGGGTTTACCTTGGGATGCTACAACCGTATGCAAGGAGTAACTCGCTCGGTTTGGCCCAAAAGCTTGCCCCACCCGGCGCCCGGCACCGGACTCAGGAGTCGCTGTCGGCCGTCCGGTCAGTCTTGGCTGGCTGATGCGCTGCCTGCACCGATAGGGATTCCCGTGCATTGTCGACCGGCTCAAACGCGCCGCTGGTCAGACCCAGCACGGACAGCATGCCGATGACCAGGATCCAGTTTTGCGGATCTTTGCTCAGACTCGTGATTTTGCGGGTAGAAAGCATCTCGGTTCTCCAGGGGCTGATCCATGATTGGCTCAGCTGCTGGCTGGACTGTACTGTATTTTTATACAGTATTCATGAGTTCGGCGAAATATTTCCCTGCTGCGCGTCGGTCGGCATGGCTGGTTCAGGTCGCCAGCGGTGGCGCCGAAGCTTCCGTCGGGGCTGTTTCCGGCGCATCGGTCGCCGCTTCATCGGGCGGCGTTTCGGCAGCAACAACTGGCAGCACAACCGGCGACTCAACCGGCGCTGTCCAGATCTCGCCAAAACGTTCGATCTCGAGATCGGTCACTGCCATGCCCATCAGCACCTTCACATAGGGCAGATGTTCCAGCAAAGAATAGCCTTCGTCAGGCGTGAACCGGCCCACAGCAGCGATTTGCCGCTGCCAGAGCATCATCATGTGCAACTCGAATTCATCCAACGGCGTCTCGAGCACGCTGGCGCGATGCACCAGCACCCGGGTCAGAACCTCGGGCTGAATTTTTTGATGCTTGGCGGACTTCGCATATTCAAGTGCGACGATCTCGCGGAACTCCCGGCCCGCGTCGTGGTCGAACTCGAGCGCGGTGAAGTTGAACACCGCCTGGGTCACCAGGTTGGCAAAAGGCGCAGCGTCGTCACCATATTGGCGGCGTGCCATCTCGACCTTGAAGCTGCGTTCAAAAGCCTTTTCAATGGTGTAGGCGGCCTCATTGCATTGTTCCAGCGGCGTCTTTTCCACTTCGGTGGAGGTGCCCAGCAATACCGCCATCAACTCTTTAAGCATATCGAATCGTCAAGTTCACTTCGGCCTGTTCATCTGCATGCAAGCCCAAGGCATTGCACCGGGATCGGCCGATTTCATCCCGTTCACTGCATTCGTTGATCGAACACAATCAGTCCGCCTGAATTCTACTTGCTGCGGTCCAGCGTCTGGCGAGTAATCTCCGCTCAATCGCTGTCATTTGAATATTTTCAATAACATTATTTTTTTGCAAAATAATGAGCGGCTTGTATGGTTCGTATGGCAAAGCCTGCAACTGTCCGCCGGGCCTTGAGCATTCACTTCAGCGCTGTCAAACCGCAAATACCCATGCCCAAGTCATGCCATGATGAGCGCCATTCGCCGCAGGAGCCGCAATGGCCACGAACCCAGAAAAGCAATCGGTGCCCGCACCGCAACAGATGCCAACCCGCCAACCCGTCGATGGGAGTGAGGAAGTTGACGAGCAAGCGTCGGCCACTGCAACGGTGGACTTTCCGGTCGTCGGCATCGGCGCCTCCGCAGGTGGCCTGGCTGCATTCGAGGCTTTTCTCTCCGGCATTCCAGCCGAGAAGTTGCCGGGCATGGCCTATGTGCTGGTCCAGCATCTGGCGCCCGACCACAAGAGCATGTTGGCCGAGTTGATCCGGCGTTACACCAAGTTGCAGGTCTATGAGGTCGAGGACGGCATGCCGGTGCAGGTCAATTGCGCTTACATCATTCCGCCTGGGCGCGACATGGCTTTTGCGAACGGCTATTTGCAATTGCTGGAACCCATTGCCACGCGCGGCCAGCGCTTGCCGATTGATTTCCTGTTTCGCTCGCTGGCCGATGGCCTGGGTGAACGCGCAATCGGCATCGTGCTTTCCGGCACGGGCAGCGACGGCACGCTGGGCCTGCGTGCGATCAAAGGCGAAGGCGGCATGGTGATGGCCCAGCTGCCAGCTTCAGCCGAATTTGACGGCATGCCCAAGAGTGCAATCGCCACCGGCCTGGTCGATTTCCAGTTGCCGCCGGCCGAAATGCCGACCAGACTGGCCGCCTATGTGAGCCAGGCTTACGGTCGGCTTGCGCCTAGGCAGAGTCTTGCGCCGCAGCAGATCGAGAACGCGCGCCGGAAGATCTTCCTGCTCTTGCGCAACCAGGTCGGCCATGACTTCTCACAATACAAACCCAGCACCATCGTCCGCCGCATCGAGCGCCGCATGGCCGTGCACCAGCTTGAATCGATCGAGAGTTATGCCAAATATCTGCAGCAGGCACCGGACGAAGTCGAGGACCTGTTCCGTGAGTTGCTGATCGGCGTGACCAGTTTCTTTCGGGATCCGGCGGCTTTCCTGGTCTTGGAGAATGAAGTCATCCCGCAGCTTTTGCGTGATCGCCTGGCTGACGACCCGATCCGCATCTGGGTTGCCGGTTGCTCGACCGGCGAAGAGGCTTACTCGATTGCCATGCTGCTGATGGAACAGATGACAACATTGAACTGTCATTTCCCGGTGCAGTTGTTCGCCACCGACCTTGATCCCCGGGCGATCGCCGCGGCCCGCGCCGGGCAATACCCAGCCAATGTCGCCGCAGATATGGCGCCAGAGCGTCTGAAGCGATTCTTCAGCGCTGAAGCCGATGGGCAATGGCGGATCCTGAAAAGCGTTCGCGACATGGTGATTTTTTCGGAACTTGACCTGCTGAAAGATCCACCCTTCTCCCGGCTCGACCTGATCAGTTGCCGCAATCTGCTGATCTATCTGGACCTGGACCTGCAGAAAAAAATCATCCCGCTGTTTCATTACGCGCTCAAGCCAAATGGCTGGTTGTTCCTGGGTAATTCTGAAGGTATCGGCGAATTTGAACGGCTCTTCACTTCGATCAAGGGCAAGGCCAAGCTGTTCCAGCGCCGCTCCGACGTCGTCTACAAACCGTTGACCAATTTGTGGCGTATGCCGATCGCAGTCGAACGTGGCATCACCGCCACACCCCTTGGCAAGCCGCTGCCAGCAGCCAAGCCGACCCTGCGTGAGATTGCCGAACAGTCGATCCTGCGCCAGGTCGCGCCTGTTTCTGCCCTGCTCAACGAACGTGGCGATGTCCTTTATCTGCATGGCCGCAGCGGCAAATACCTGGAACCTGCCCCGGGCGAAACCGGCCCCAGCAATATTTTGAAGATGGCACGCGAAGGGCTGCGCGCACCGCTGGCGGCAACTTTCCGCCGGGTCCTGGTCAGCCAGAAGCAGGCCACGGTCAACAAGCTCAGCGTCAAGACCAATGGGCATTTCACCCTGGTCGACCTGACCATCTACCCGCTAAGCCAGCCCAAACCGGCAGCGCCGGAAGCGAATCTTTTCATGCTGATGTTGGCCGACAGCCCTTTGCCGGAGGTCGACCTGAACCCGGCGCTTGCTGCGAAGCCGGCCCAGACGGACCTGGCCGAAGCCGAGAAACATATCGCAGCGCTGGAGCAAGAATTGCGCTCCAAGGATGATTTCCTGCTGAATAGCCAAGAGGCGCTGGAAAGCGCCAACCAGGAACTCAAGTCAGCGGTCGAGGAAATGCAATCGGTCAACGAGGAACTGCAGTCGACCAACGAAGAGCTGGAGACTTCCAAGGAGGAGTTGCAATCGGTCAATGAAGAGCTGGCGACAGTCAACACCGAGTTGCAGACCAAGGTGCTCGATCTGTCGCGGGCCAATAACGACATGAACAATCTGCTCGCTGGCACCGGCATCGGCACGGTGTTCGTCGACCATCAGTTGCGCATTCTGCGTTTCACGCCTGCGGCCAGCGAAATCATCAATCTGATCCTCAGCGACATCGGTCGACCGATCAGCCATATCGTCAACAACCTGGTCGGTTATGACCGTCTGGCCCGGGACCTGCAACAGGTCCTGAACTACCTGACACCGCTGGCCATCGAGGTGCAATCGCAACAAGGCCGGTGGTATATGCTGCGCATCCAGCCGTACAGAACGCTTGAAAACGTGATCGAAGGCGCAGTTATGACCTTTGTCGACATCAGTGAGCTGAAACAGGCCAACGCTGCGCTGCGACAATCGGCGCTCGAGTTGCAGCGTCTCGCGGCGATCATCCGCGATGCCTACGATGCAATCAGCGTGCATGATTTGGCCGGCCGTATCCTGGCCTGGAACCCTGGGGCGGAACGCCTCTATGGCTGGAGTGAAGCGGAGGCCTTGGCGATGAATATGAGCGATCTGATACCACCAGCCCTCCGAGCAGAATCCCTGGGCAAGTTGTTGCAACTGAGCAAGGCACAAATCCTGCAGCCCTTGAGCACGCAAAGGCTGACAAGATCTGGTGCCACGATCACCGTCTCGACAGTCGCCACAGCAATGAAGAATGAGTCCGGCGAGATCTATGCGATTGCCAACACCGAGCGGGCCGCGACTGTGAACGAGTCCAAGTGAAACCATTCAAGGTTGTCGATGACCACTATCTGGTCGACATTGCCGACGCCGGGGCCTTGCGGCGTCTGGCGGAAACCGCCCTGCGCAGCCGCGCTGCTACGCCGCCGGATGCCATGGGCTCGCAGGATCTGCAGCAATTGCTGCAGGATCTGCAACTGCACCAGGTCGAGCTGGAAATGCAGAACGAGGAGCTGCGCCGGGTGCAGCAAGAACTCGAAGTCAGCAAAGCCGGCTATGTCGAACTCTATGACCAGGCGCCGGTCGGTTATTGCCTGATCGACAACCAGGGTCTGGTCCGGCAGGCCAATCTGACCCTGTCGACGATGCTGGGCCTGACCTGCAATGACTTGTTGCACCGATCGCTGACGCCTTGTTTCGACCCTCAGGATCAGGATGGTTTTTACCTGCTATGCCGGCAATTGCAGCAGGACAAGCAGGCAACAAAGTCGGGCGAATTCCGCCTGCGCAAGGCCGATGGCAGCCAGATCTGGGTGCAACTGACCGCCAGCGAGGCTGCCGGGGCGGGCTTGCGGGTCGTGCTCAGCGAGATCCACCGCCTCAAAGTGACCGAGCACAAGCTGCGCCTGAGTGAAGATTTCAACCAGGCGGTGATGAATTCGGTCGGTGAACATATCGCCGTGCTTGATCCACAGGGCCTTGTGCTGGCAGTCAATGGGGCCTGGAAGCGCTTTGTGCAGGCCAGCCAAGCCCCAAGCGCCTTGACTGATCCGGTCGGGCTGAACTATCTTGCGATCTTCACCCAGTTGCATGGCGAGCCGAATCAAAAGGAGGCGCTGCTCACCCAGGAAGGCATCCGGGCGGTGCTGAGCGGCGCGCAGCAGGAGTTCCAGGTCGACTATCCCAGTCATACGGCGAAGGAGCCGCGCTGGTTCCGCATCCATGCCACGCCGATGCGGGGTGAACAGCGCGGCGCTGTCATCAGCCATACCAACATCACATTGACCAAGCAGTCAGAGATGGAATTGCGTTCCGGCCGCAAGGCCTTGCGCGAAGCCGCCCAGCACAAGCAGGCGATTCTCGACAACCTGGTCGATGGCTTCATCACCGTCGATACGCAGGGGCTGATCGAATCGTTCAATCATGCCGCCAGCGCCATCTTCGGCTACACGCAGGACGATGTGCTGGGGCG
>CANFIC010000135.1 GCA_947446685.1 Burkholderiales bacterium | reverse complement strand
TTGCGAACCGCCTCCAGCCCTTCCAGGATCTGGATCGAATCAGCGCCATAGACATCAGCCGCAGCGGCCGCAGCGGTTTGCTTGTCGCTCAGACCTTCCGGATTGTTGTGCGGATCCGGCATGGCTTCGGAATTCGGGACTTCTGTCATCAGGGACTCTCTCTCACGCGGCGATGGTGCGACCCATGCCTCAAAATTGCATCAGCGGGCCAGACTGGCCCGCTGCGTTTTTTCAGGATGCCGTCGGGCTCAGATGCGCATCGGCATCACGACATACTTGAAGCCGGTTTGCCCGGGGATGGTGATCAAGGCGCTGGCCGAACTGTCGTTCAGGTCGATGCTGACCATGTCCTGGCTCATGTTCGACAAAGCGTCCATCAGATAGGTCACGTTGAAACCGGTTTCGATCAGGTCGCCGCCATAGTCGATCTCGATCTCTTCCTTGGCTTCTTCCTGCTCGGCATTGCTCGACGCGATCGACAACAGACCCGGCTCGAAGGACAGGCGCACGGCCTTGAACTTTTCGCTGGTCAAAATCGCGGCGCGTTGCAGCGATGACAGCAGCGTCACGCGGCCCAGCGTCACATTGAACTTGTGCGACTTGGGGATGACGCGGTTGTAATCCGGGAACTTGCCCTCGACCAATTTGGTCACGAATTCCATGCCGGAGAAGCTGAACTTGGCCTGGTTGCCGGCAAAGCGCATCTCGATCGGCTGCTCTTCGCTTTCGCCCTTGCCGTCCTTCAGCAAACGCATCAATTCCAGCACCGTCTTGCGCGGCAGGATCACTTCCTGCTTGGGAATGTCGGTCTCGAGTGTGGCTTGCGCCAGCGCCAGGCGATGCCCGTCGGTAGCCACCAGGGTCAGGCTGTTGCCTTCGGCAACGAACAGGATGCCGTTGAGGTAATAGCGGATGTCATGCACCGCCATCGCGAAGTGCACCTGGTTGATCAACATCTTCAGCGTCTTCTGCGGCACCGAGAACACCGGCCCGAAATCGGCGGCTTCCTGCACCAGCGGGAAGTCGTCGGCCGGCAAGGTCTGCAGCGTGAAGCGACTCTTGCCGCCTTGCAGAGTCAGTTTGGAGGCATTTGCCGTCAGCGATACGGTCTGATCGGCTGGCATCGAGCGCAGGATGTCGATCAGCTTGCGCGCGCCTACGGTGGTGGAGAAATCGCCCGCATCCCCGCCCAGCTCGGCCGTCGTACGCACCTGGATCTCCAGATCGCTGGTGGTCAGCTCGAGGTTTCCGCCTTGCTTGCGGATCAGCACATTGGCGAGTATGGGCAAGGTGTGGCGGCGCTCCACGATGCCGGCGACCGCTTGCAGGGCGCCAAGCACCTTGTCCTGGGTGGCTTTCAACACAATCATGTCAACCTCTTTCCGCTTGTTTTGATCGGGATGGCGCAATCACGCCAGCACCGCGCATTTTGACTTACTCCGAAGCCAATTCCTGCCCGAATCAACCATTGCCAGTTGAATCAGCCTTTTAAAGTCTGTTCCAGCACATGCAATTGCTGGTTCAGTTCGGTATTTTTCTGTCTTTCGCCGCCGATCTTGCGCACCGCATGCAGCACGGTCGTGTGATCGCGGCCGCCGAACAGCTCGCCGATTTCCGGCAAACTCTTCTGCGTCAACTCCTTGGCGATATACATGGCGATCTGGCGCGGCCTGGCGATCGAGGCCGGGCGCTTCTTCGAATACATGTCACCGATCTTGATCTTGTAGAAGTCGGCCACTGTCTTCTGGATGTTTTCCACCGAGATCTGCCGGTTCTGGATCGACAGCAGATCCTTCAGCGCTTCGCGCGCCAACTGGATATTGATTTCCTTGTGGCTGAAGCGGCTGTAGGCCAGCACTTTGCGCAGCGCACCTTCGAGCTCACGCACATTCGCACGCACATTCTTGGCGATGAAGAAGGCCACATCCTCGGGCATCGGCGTGGCCTCGGCCTCGGCCTTCTTGATCAGAATCGCCACCCGCATCTCGAGCTCGGGCGGCTCGATCGCCACGGTCAAGCCAGCATCGAAGCGGCTGGTCAAGCGCTCGTCGATGTCCACCAGGCCCTTCGGGTAGGTGTCGCTGGTCATGATGATGTGCGCCCGCTTGGCCAGCAGCGCTTCGAAGGCGTTGAAGAACTCCTCCTGCGTGCGCTCCTTGCCGGCGAAGAACTGCACATCATCGATCAGCAGCAGGTCGAGCGAATGGTATTTGGCCTTCAACTCATCAAAAGTCTTGCGCTGGTAGTTCTTCACCACATCGGAGATGAACTGCTCGGCATGCAGATAAAGCACGCGGGCGTCTGGCTTGTCCTTCAGCAAGGCATTGCCGACCGCATGGATCAAATGCGTCTTGCCCAGCCCCACGCCACCATAGATGAACAGCGGGTTGTACATCTGCCCTGGCGCGCCGGCGACATGCAAGGCCGCAGTGCGCGCCATCTGATTGGCGCGCCCGGGCACCAGATTGTCAAAGGTCAGCGCGCTGTTGATACGGTGGCGCGTGGAACTCGGGGCCGGGCTTTGCTGCGCGATCTGGTTGGGCGATGAACTGGATTGAACATTAGCGCCGCCATTGATCGACACCGGCCGCAAGCCGTTGTGCAAAACCTGTCCGACGGCAATCGGCTGGTTGGCAGGCAACGCTTGCGGCGATTGCCCGGCATTGTCCCGGGAGGCCAAGGCCAGCTCGAGCTTGGCCGGCTTGCCGGCAAGTTCGGACAGGATCGACTCGATCCGGGTTGAATATTGGTTGCGGATCCAGTCGAGCTTGAAACGATTGGGCACGCGCAGGCAGAACACCAGGCCATCCGCGCCGGCACCGTCTGCAAGAACGGCAGGCGGTAAAGGACGAATCCAGGTGTTGAATTGTTGTTCGGGCAGTTCAGCGGCCAATCGATCACAACCGCGCTGCCACAGGTCTGCGCCAATCATCTCTGCGCTCATTGTGGAAAACTTGTTCAGGAGGGGCCCGATTGTACGGACTGAAAACATAAAAACCAGAGGTTATCCACAGAATTTTGGCAAGCTTTCAGCCGACCTGGCTGCGGGTATTCCCGAAAATTGCATTGACCTGGAGCTAAAAGTTTGTTGTAATCGCGGGTTTTCCGGACGCTGGGTAGCGCAATCGGCATGACCATGCCAGAATGCTCGACCTGCACAGCGTTGACCGAAACCGGTGATTGCCTGGTCTATCCATCGAGGACAGACTTTTCAACCCGGGGAATTTGGCCAACCTTGTGAACGCCAAGCGCACCGGCGCGGGGCTGATCAGTGACCATTGATTCAAGGCTGTCTACAGGCGAAGATCGATGACCGGGTTGCAAACCGCAGGTCCGTTTGTATCCCGGCGACTGATCGCCACCACCAGCCAAGGCGTCATCTGACGACCTTGGACCTTACCGAATTACCCCACTGGGCCATCATCATGAAACGCACTTACCAAGCCTCCAAGACCCGCCGCGCCCGTACCCACGGCTTCCTGGTCCGCATGAAGACACGCGGCGGTCGCGCCGTCATCGCCGCGCGCCGCGCCAAGGGTCGCAAGCGCCTGGCTGTCTGAGTCAGGACAACAGGCCTGTGATGGGCCGCATCGTGCGATCTGCAGACTTCGTCCGCGTCCTGGGAACTACCAGTCGCGCTCGCAGCAGCCATTTTGCCGTGCACCATCTGGCCGCCAGTCCGAGCCGGGCCAGCAAGGTCTTGTGCACCGGAAACAGCAAGTTATCAACAGGTGACGCACAGATGCTCCACAGCCCTGTGGACGAAACACCCCCTGACGGCTGCTGGCTCGGTGTTGTCGTTCCTAAACGCCATGCCAAGCGCTCTGTGACCCGCTCTTTGCTGAAACGCCAGATTCGCGCTGCATTCGCCGACCAAGCTCAACTGCCACCCGGCATGTGGGTGGTGCGCTTGCGTTCGCCTTTTGACCGCAAGCTGTTCCCGAGCGCCGCATCCGACGCCCTGCGCCTGGCCGCTCATGGCGAGTTGGCACAACTGGTCGGCCGCGTACAGGTTCGCGCCAGCGCCTGAGCCAGCCATGAACATGCCGCCATCGATCGCTCAGCGAGCGCTGATCGGCGCCGTGCGCTTCTATCGGCTGATGCTGAGTCCTTGGCTCGGTGCCTCCTGCCGTTTCGAGCCGACCTGCTCGATCTATGCCATTGAAGCCTTGCAGCGCCATGGCGCATTGGCTGGAAGCTATCTGGCCGGCAGCAGAATTTTGCGTTGCAATCCCTTTTGCCAAGGCGGCCATGACGGCGTGCCTGACAATGCGCCTGCCTTGTTTGCCCGCTTGGGCATCAAGTCAGCCTCCCCCCGAACCTCCAATCCAGAAATCTCCTCATGACTGATATTCGCCGCACCGTGCTGTGGGTGGTGTTCACCATGTCCCTCGTCCTGCTCTGGGACGGCTGGCAAAAAGAACATGGGCAGCTTTCGATGTTCAGCCCGCCCGCAGCAAAACCAGTCGCTGCAGCCTCGGCGCCCGGTGCTGCCGGCATGGCCGCGCCGGGTTTGTCACCAACAACATTGCCGGGCACAACTGTAGGCACGGTGCCAGCAGGGACTCTTGCCCCGCAAGCCAGCGAACAAGTCATCGTCAAGACCGATGTCATGAACGTCACGCTGGAGTCGCTGGGCGGCGACGTCAGCCGGGTCGAATTGTTGCAATACCTGACTTCCCCGGAAACAGCCTTGTTCGACCCTTTGCTGCAAGCCCTGCATATCCAGGACAAGAAGCCCTATCAGGCCAAGCCGGTGCTGCTGCTTGATGGCGCCGGTCAAAGCTACAAGGCGCAATCGGGCCTGCTCGGCAGCAAGGGCGAAGCCTTGCCCAACCATGGCACGCTGCTGACCTTTTTGCCTGGTGAACGGAGCCTGAAAGACGGCGTCAACGAACTCGTTGTCAAGCTCGAGTCACCCGAAATCAACGGCGTCAAGTTGGTCAAGACCTATACCTTCAAGCGCGGCGACTATGTCATCGGCGTCAAACATGAAATCGTCAATGTCGGCCCGACTGCCTTGACCCCGCAGGTCTATGTGCAATTGGTGCGCGACGGCATCGCTGGCCCGGGTGGCTCAAGCTTTTACTCGACCTTCACCGGCCCGGCCGCTTATACCGACAAGACCAAGTTCCGCAAGGTCGAATTCACCGACATCGACAAGGGCAAGGTCGACATCGAGAAGACCGCCAACGACGGCTGGGTCGCGATGGTGCAGCATTATTTCGCCAGCGCCTGGCTCAACAATGAAGCCGGTCCGCGCGAATTCTTCGCCAAGAAGGTCGACAGCAAGATGTACTCGGTCGGCATGGTTTACACCCTGGCGCCTCTCGCCCCGGGGGCGACAGCGACCCGATCGGACCAGCTCTTCGTCGGTCCGCAGGAAGAGAACAAGCTCGCCGCCCTGGCACCAGGCCTGGAACTGGTGAAGGACTACGGCATGTTCAAAATGCTGTCGCAACCGTTGTTCTGGTTGCTCGACCAATTGCACAGCCTGCTCGGCAATTGGGGCTGGGCCATCATCGCGCTGGTCGTGTTGCTGAAGATCGCTTTTTACTGGCTCAATGCCAGCGCCTACCGCAGCATGGCCAAGATGAAGGCTGTCGGCCCCAAGGTGCAGGCCATGCGCGAGCGACTGAAGGACAAGCCGCAGGAGATGCAGCAGGAAATGATGCGTATCTACCGCGAGGAAAAGGTCAACCCGATCGGGGGTTGCCTGCCGATCTTCCTGCAGATGCCATTCTTCATGGGTCTGTATTGGGTCTTGCTGTCGACCGTGGAAATGCGCGGCGCGCCTTGGCTGGGCTGGATCGTCGACCTGGCAGACAAGGATCCCTATTTCATCCTGCCCCTGTTGATGACGGCTTCGAGCCTGTTCCAGGTCTGGCTCAACCCGACCCCGCCTGATCCGATGCAAGCCAAGATGATGTGGTTCATGCCGCTGGCTTTCAGCTTCATGTTCTTTGTCTTCCCTTCGGGCCTGGTGCTTTACTGGTTGACCAACAACATCTTGTCGATCACCCAGCAGTGGCTGATCAACAAACAACTCGGCGTGCAGAACAGTTAACCCGACTCGACGACCAAGCCGTCAGCAAATCACGAAACCCCCGGCCGCCCCTGGTCCGAGGGTTTTTTTATGGGCTGGTTTCGATTCAAATCACTGGCGCGGGGTAGCGCTTCAAAGCCGGTCAGAAATTTGACGGGAAATGAGAACAGGGCAGGCATCAAGTTTCACGAGAACACTTGGTACCAGCCTCCCCCGCACCAAAAATCCTAGACTTGCCAACGCACCGCATCGCAACCCACTCGGCCGCGTCCAACGACCGGATCCAGGATCATTCGCCCGCTGCGGGCTTGCAGGCTTCGATGCCGATAAAATGAGCCGATGCTGTCGCGCCACCAAGATCCTATCGCCGCCATCGCTACTGCCCCGGGACGCGGAGCGGTCGGCATCTTGCGGATTTCCTCCAGATCAGACCTGCAGCCACTGATCGCGGCGATCTGCGCACGCGACTTGCGACCGCGCGAGGCGACTTACCTGCCCTTTCTCGACGCCAAGGGCGAAGCGATTGACCAGGGCCTTGCGCTGCTCTTCCCCAGCCCGCATTCCTATACCGGCGAGCATGTGCTGGAACTGCAAGCCCATGGCGGCCCGGTCGTGCTGCAACTGCTGCTCGCGCGCTGCCTGGACGCCGGCCGCGAGTTGCGACTGCGTTTGGCGCTGCCCGGTGAGTTCACCCAACGCGCCTATCTGAACGGCAAGCTCGACCTCGCGCAGGCCGAGGCCGTCAGCGACCTCATCGACGCCAGCACCGAAGCCGCAGCTCGCAGCGCCAGCCGGGCGCTGGCCGGCGCCTTGTCGAGCGAAGTGAGCGAACTGCGCGATGCGCTGATCAAGCTGCGCATGCTGGTCGAGGCGACGCTCGACTTCCCCGAGGAAGAGCTCGATTTCCTGCAGCAAGCCGATGCGCTGGGTCAGCTGGCGCGCTTGCAAACCAGAGTAAGCGGCGTCCTGCAGCGCACACGCCAGGGTGCGATCCTGCGCGAAGGTATCAAGGTCGTGCTGGCCGGCCAACCCAATGTGGGCAAAAGCTCGTTGCTGAACGCCCTGGCCGGCGCTGAACTGGCCATCGTCACGCCGGTGCCAGGCACCACCCGCGACAAGGTCAGCCAGACGATTCAGATCGAAGGCGTGCCGCTGCATATCAGCGACACCGCCGGTTTGCGTGACACCGACGACGAAGTCGAACGGATCGGCGTGGCACGCAGCTGGGATGCGATCAACGATGCCGACATGCTGATCTTCATGCATGACCTGACCCGCATCGGCCAGCCTGACTATCAGGCCGGCGATGCGCTGATCCAATCCCGCCTGGCCGGCATCGCGCCGCAGCGGATTTTGCAGGTCTACAACAAGGCCGACGCGGCCAGCAGCGGGCCCTTGCCGGCTGGCTCGTTGAGCCTGTCAGCCAAATCAGGACTGGGGCTGAACGAATTACGGCGCAGGCTGCTGGAACAGGTCGGCTGGCAGTCGACGCCCGAAGGCCTGTACATCGCCCGCGAACGCCATGTCCAGGCGCTGCAACGCACGCGCGAGCATCTGCTGCTGGCAATGGCTGTGGCCGGTCAGACGCCGCCGGCGCTCGACCTGCTGGCCGAAGAATTACGCCTGGCTCACGATGCCTTGGGCGAGATCACCGGCCAGTTCTCAGCAGACGACCTGCTCGGCGAGATTTTCAGCAAGTTCTGTATCGGCAAGTGAAGCTTTGCTAAGCGCTAAGCGCTCAGCGCCCATGCGGAAAGGTCGACTTGGCGGTCGGTTTCTTGACGCCCTTGCCCTGCGCAACCCAGAGCTTGTAGGCCGGCGATGTCAGCTCACGCTTCATCAGTTGCACCAGTTCACCTTGGGTGATCGCGAACTCCTGCAACACCTTGTTATAGGGCGGCAGATCATCAAACGCTGTGGCGATCACGCGCTTGATTTGATCGGGGCTGAGACGGGGGATTGGTTTGGCCATGGGCCGATTGTCGCTGCTGCGCCTGCACAAAGCCATCGAAGGCCTGCAGCAAGGGCTGATAGCGCTCGGCATCACCTTCGATCCGGCCGATGGCCAGCAGGCTGGCTTCAAGCGTCGAGAGTTGATGGGTTTGCTGAGCGCGTCTGATCAGGTAGCGAGATGGCGGCGGGTCGGGCAATGAATAGCGCGGCAGGTCTTGCAGCCAAGGGTTCAGATGGATCATCTTGCGGCTCTTGCGCCAGGTGGCATCGAGCACGATCAGACGCAATGCAGCGCAGCTGATGGCCGGATCCAGCAGCAATTCGGGCGCCGACTCTTCGGCTCCTGGATAAAGCAGCAGCGTGCGGCAATCGGGCGGCGCCACCAATGCAGCATCGAACACCTCGCCGACCAGCAAGCGACTGCGCGCCAGACTCAGGTGCAGCAGCCTCGCCGTCCCCTTGGCATGCAGCTGCTCCAGCGGGTGTTGCAGCAAAAGCAGTTCAACCCGGTTGCTGATCGGCCTGATCCATTCGCAAAAGCAGGCCAAGCGCGTCCGCAGGCATGCCGGGCAGGTCGGCCGCCGGGTCGTGTTTTGTTCAAGAGTCGGCGGCATGTTCATGATCATGGCTTTCGCCATGAGAACACATCAGGCGGCTCTGAGCACCGCTGCAGGTTTGGCGCGGGCTTGCGTCAGGCCGCCGCCAAAGACAGCCCCTGCCAGGATCGCCGCGTTATTGATCAGGCCCCAGAGTGGCGGTGCCGTCGAGAACAGCAGCAGCCTCGTCAAGGACAGTTGCTGACCCGATGGGTTCGCGGAGAGTTCGAAGATGCCGTAGACGATCCAGGCAAACCAGGCCAGACCCAACCCGCTGATACACCAGGCGGTGGTGGAACGGCGGCCCGACCTTTGCGGATACCTGCTGGCATAGCTCCAGGCGGTGGCGGGGCGGCGACTCGACCTTGGCGGGTACATGGTGGCGTAGGTCCAGGCGAAGGCCAGCATGAAGAGCGGCAGTGCCAGCAAGATCGACTCGACCATGGCGACGACCCAACTATCCGGGCCGCCAAGCGTCGCGGTGAAATCGAAGGGCAGATGCCGATCGGCGAGAAATTTACTCAGGCAGATGGCCGCGCTATAAAGCGCGAGTCCGGAAACGAATGCTGCCAGGCGCCGCGTACCCCTCATGATCGATCCTCATTCCTTGAACTTGCTGCGATTCTGGGGCTTGACAGGTTTGAATGACAGCCTTTCGAACCCTTGATCGCGGGGTGGCAACGGTCTCTGCTGATCCGGCGCAATCGAAACCTTGCCTTCAGCACCCTGAGACAATGAACACGATGTCCGACCCCGCAGCTTCAACCCGAGTCTGGCCGCCCGAACTGCCGCAGTTACTGCGCTTGTTCGAACGCGCCAGGCTGCAGCGCGGCCGGGCCTTGCAGGCGCAGATCATCGAGTTGCGCCAAGACGCCCATGGCGCCAGCGCTGCCGTGGCTGGCGCCCGCGAGCAGG
>CANFIC010000134.1 GCA_947446685.1 Burkholderiales bacterium | reverse complement strand
TAGACACTAGCGCGGCCTCGGGCGGTCTGCGGCGTTGCATTTCTTGCCAATAGCACGCGCTATTGGCCGCAAAATGCGTCTTGCATCCCATCCCGATCCGCGCTGCACCAACTCGCGTTGAGTTATGCAGAGCACCCTTAAGACTTCAGCAGACCCTTGGTTTCGATGTAATCGATGATCTGCGCCAGCCCGGTGCCGGTCTTCAGATTGCTCATCACGAAAGGCCTTCCTGGGCGCATGCGGCGCGTGTCGGCTTCCATCACTTCGAGATTGGCACCGACATAGGGCGCCAGATCGGTCTTGTTGATGACGAAAAGATCGCTTTTGGTGATTCCCGGTCCGCCCTTGCGGGGAATTTTTTCACCGGCAGCGACGTCGATGACGTATATCGTCAAGTCTGAAAGCTCCGGGCTGAAGGTCGCTGCCAGGTTGTCGCCACCGGATTCGATGAAGACGATGTCGGCGTTCGGATATTGCTTGAGCATCCGGTCCACCGCTTCGAGATTGATTGAAGCGTCTTCGCGGATCGCCGTATGCGGGCAACCGCCGGTTTCGACCCCCATGATGCGCTCAGGTTCCAGTGCGCCGGCCTCGGTCAGCAGGCGCTGGTCTTCCTTGGTGTAGATGTCATTGGTGACCACGACCAGGTCGTAGCGTTCACGCAAGGCCTTGCAAAGCACCTCGACCAGTGTCGTCTTGCCCGAGCCGACCGGACCGCCAACGCCGATGCGCAGCGGCGGCAGTTTCTTGCTGCGGCCTGGGATATGGTGAAGGGCTTGGCTCATGGCATCAGGTCATCGTTGAATTGGATTTGATTGTCGCAGCGCGGCACAAAAGCTGCTTAAGCCTGCCAATGCGCGCACAATGCCGCAGCGCCAAACAACTGAGCAAGCCATGACCCAAAAATTCAACTGGACCCAGCATTACCCAAGCGTTCGCAGCCCCGTCTTCGCCCGCAACATCGTTTCCACCTCGCATCCGCTGGCCGCGCAAGCCGGTCTGCGCATGCTCGCCCAGGGCGGCAATGCCGTCGACGCAGCGATCGCCACAGCCGCCTGCATGACCCTGGTCGAGCCGGTCAGCAATGGCCTCGGGTCGGATCTCTTTTGCATCATCTGGGACGGCCAGCAGCTGCATGGCCTGAACGCTTCGGGCACGGCGCCCGAAGCCTGGACGCCCGAGTATTTTTTCAAGACCTATGGCGCCGATGCCAAGACCCCGCCCAAGCGCGGCTGGGGCGGTGTGACCGTGCCGGGCGCGGTAGCCGGTTGGGTGGCGCTGAGCGATCGCTTCGGCAAGCTGCCGTTCGAGGATCTGCTGGCGCCGGCGATCGAGATTGCCGAGCGCGGTTATGCGGTGCCGGTGATCGTGCAGAGCAAATGGGCGATGGCCGCAGCCTTGCCTGAAATCACCTCGCAGCCCGGGTTTGCCCAGGCCTTTTTGCCGCATGGTCGTGCGCCTGAAGTTGGCGAGCTGTTCAAGTTTCCCGATGCTGCGCGCACGCTCAGGTTGATTGCAAAGACCAAGGGCGAAGCCTTTTATCAGGGCGAAGTCGCAGCGGCGGTCGAGGCCTTTGCGAAGCAGACTGGCGGCGCGATGACTGCCAAGGATTTCGCCGCCTACAAACCCGAATGGGTGGGCACGATCTCGCAGGACTATGCCGGGCATGAATTGCACGAAATCCCGCCGAACGGCCAGGGCGTGGCGGCCTTGATCGCGCTGGGCATCCTCAAGCATCTGGACCTGCCTTCGCTGCCGATCGACGGCATTGCAGCCCAGCATATGCAGATCGAGGCGATGAAGCTCGCCTTTGCCGATGTCTACCGCTATGTGGCCGATGCCCGCTCGATGAAGCTCAGCGTCGCCGAGATGCTCGATCCGTCCTACCTGGCCCAGCGCGCCAAGCTGATCGACATGGGCCGTGCGCAGGACTTCAAGGCCGGCAATCCGGTCAAGGGCGGCACCATCTACCTGACCGCCGCCGACGAGAGCGGCATGATGGTCAGCTTCATCCAGAGCAACTATATGGGCTTCGGTTCCGGCCTGGTCGTGCCGGGTTATGGCGTATCGCTGCAAAACCGCGGCCACGGCTTCACGCTCGAGGCAGGACATGCGAATCTGGTGGCGCCGGGCAAGCGGCCTTTCCACACCATCATCCCGGCCTTCCTGACCAAGGGCGGCCAGCCGGTAATGAGCTATGGCGTGATGGGCGGCAATATGCAGCCACAAGGCCATATGCAGACGCTGGTGCGCATGCTCGACCATGGCCAGCATCCGCAAGCGGCCTGCGACGCGCCGCGCTGGCGCTACAACGAAGGCCTGTCGATCAATGTCGAAGCCCATATGCCCGTCGGCACGATTGATGGCCTGCGCGCCCTGGGTCATCAGATCGGCGACATCCACGACAGCTATCAGGACTTCGGCGCCGGCCAGTTCATCTGGCGCCTGGGTGATCCGTCGGTTGAAGGCTATGTTGCCGCCAGCGACCCGCGCCGTGATGGCGCTGCAGTAGGTTTTTGAGTCTATTGACCCACCCGACCCAAACCAGGCGCTGGTTCGAGCAATGGATAGGCAGGTTCGCCCTGCCTGCTGGCGATCTGCTGCGCGACCGCATTTATCGCCGGCTCTGGACCTCGATCCTGATCAGCTCGCTGGGCGGCCAGATCACCATGCTGGCGCTGCCGCTGACGGCCGCCGTGCTGCTCAACGCCAGCCCGACGCAGATGGGCTTGCTGACCTCGATGGAGATCCTGCCCTTCGTGCTGTTCTCGCTGCCATCGGGCGTCTGGCTCGACCGCGTGCGCAAGCTGCCGATCTATGTGGCCGGCGAAACGCTGCTGGCCTTCGCCGTGGCCATGGTGCCGCTGGCTGCCTGGGCCGGTGTGCTGAACATGAACCTGCTTTACGGTGTCGGCTTCGTCCTGGGCATGGTTTACACCACCGCGGGCAGCGCTGCCCAAGTCGTGCTGACCCAGATCGTCAGCCGCGATCGGCTGGTCGAAGCCCATGCAAAAAATGCCCTCGCCTCTTCGGGGGCTGAAGTCGCCGGGCCGGGTCTGGCTGGCGCCCTGATCAAGCTGATGGGTGCGCCGATGACCCTGGCGATCGACGCCTTGCTGGTACTGATCTCGGCGCTGATCCTGCGTGGCATCAAGGTCGAAGAAACGCTGGTGCAGGGCAACAAGGCCGATTTCTGGCGCGACCTCAAGGCCGGTCTGACCTTTGTTTGGCAACGCCGGCTGCTCGTCACCTTGGCGGCGACGGTTGGCGGCTGGCAGTTGTTCAACAACGCGGCCCAGGTCGTGCAGATCCTTTATGCGACCCGCACGCTGGGGCTGTCAGCGCAGACGGTCGGCATCAGCTATGTGGGCCTGGGCGTTGGCACGGTGCTGGCGAGTATTTTCGGCCACCGCATCAGCCGCCGCCTCGGCCCGGGGCCCTGTCTGGTGCTGGGCGTCGCCATCAGCGGTGTCGGCTGGTTGCTGCTGGCGCTGATGCCGGCCAATGCTTTGGGTGTGGCAGCCTTCATCTTCATGCTGGCGACCTTCGGCATCGGCGCGGTGCTGATCTTCATCAACTTCCTGGCCCTGCGCCAGTCGCTGACGCCTGCACCGATGCTGGGTCGCATGACCAGCACCATGCGCTGGATGATCCTGCTGCCGGCCGGCCCAGGCGCTTTGCTTGGCGGCTGGCTCGGCGAGCATGTGGGTCTGCGCTCGGCCCTGCTGTTTGCCGGCATCGGCGCGCTCGCCCTGAGCCTGTTCGCCTGGCGCCATCCGACCTTGCGCGACCTGCGCGAATTGCCCCCCGAAATACAAGACCGTAGCTCGACATGAAGCGCAGCGGAATGCGGGGATTCGCAACCTTGCAATCCACGATTCCCGCATTCGGCCTGGCGGCCATCCATGCGGGCTACGGGGCGATCTGTAGCCCGCCATGAAGCGCAGAGGAATGCGGGGATGTTCGGATGCGCGAATAGACCCGGGTGTCGGTCGGCTCGCCGTTGACACCTTGGGCTTCGCAGCGCAGCAAGCCTTCGAATTCGAAGCCGCAGCGTTCGGCCACGGCGCGGCAGCGCAGGTTGGAGTTGTCGGTCCGGATTTCGACGCGGCGGGCCTGCAGTTGCTCGAAAGCCAGCCCGGTCAGCAAATTCACGGCCTCGGTCGCATAGCCCTGGCCCAGCGCGCTGGCTCGCAGCCAGAAACCCAGATCGAAACGCCGCAACGCCCAGTCGATGCGGTGCAGCCCGGCGCCACCGAGCAACTCCCCACATTCGCCGGCAGAATTTTTTGCGTAGAGATGAAACATCAGCTCGCTGCGCAGGATGAAATCGGATTGCATCCGGCGAACCACCGCTTCGGCGGACTCCATGCTCGGCGGGTCTTGTGCCCAAGTCATCCAGGGCCGCAGGTGACTGATCGACCCAGCGATCGCCAGCGCCATCGCCGGCCCCTGCCCGGTCTGAGGCGAGGCCAGGATCAAGCGCGCACCGACGATGAGCTCGGGCACCTGGATCAATATCGGGTCGGGGGTCGGCATTTCGGAAACCTCAAGCGCAGGGTAATCCACGCATCGTAGCCCGCATGGATGGCCCATCGGGCCGAATGCGGGGATCACGCCGGCGCGAACCGATCTACCGCATCGGTGATGATCCCGTCGACACCATCAGCAATCAACCGCCTGGCGAAAGCTTCATCGTTGACCGTGTAAACGAGCGCACGCAGGCCGGCTTTGTGAATCAGCTCGACCACCGTCTTGTCCATCAAGCGATAGTCGGTTACCACTGCCGCACAAGCCAGGTCTTGAGCCAGCAACAGCCAGCCGGGTTTCAAGGCGCCGAGCAGCAAAGCGCGCGGCACCAAGGGCGCGGTTTCGGCGGCGCCGCGCAGCGCCTCGGGGTCGAAGCTGCTGAACAAAGGTAGCTTGCCCCTCCACAATCGCAAGACTTCGCGCCCCACCACCTGCCCGGTCAGCAGGCCCTGATCCGGCGAAGGCTTCAGCTCCAGATTCAACGCCAGCCCCTGCTCCAGGCAGAACTGAGCCACCGCCTCCAGGCTGGCCAGCGGCTCGCCCGCAAAAGCCGCGCTATGCCAGGCGCCCGCATCAAGTCGGGCCAGTTGCGCCCAATCGAGCAAGCCCGCAGCGCCCTTGGCCGAAGTCGTGCGATTCAGCGTGGCGTCATGCAGCAGAAACGGAACCAGATCCCGACTCAACTTCACATCGCATTCAAACGCCCGGAAGCCGTAGCTGGCACCCAGACGGAATGCCGCCAGCGTGTTCTCCGGCGCCAGTTTCCCGGCGCCGCGGTGGGCGATCCAGAAGGGGTATGGCCAGGGTTTCATGTCGATTTGCTGGTTACAGTCGGGTCATCTTAGTAGCCTGAGTTCAAACCGATGACTGTTAGCAACTGTCCCCTATGCCTCGAACCCGGCGGCATCCTCGTCGCGCAGACGGCAGCCTGGCGTGTCGTGCGCGTGCTCGATGCCAACTTCCCGGCCTTTTACCGGCTGATTTGGCAAGCCCATGTGGCTGAATTCAGCCAGTTGAGCCCGGCCGAGCGCAGCGATTGCATTGAGGCGGTCAACGCGATCGAGCGGGTGTTGATCGAGTCGCTTCAGCCGACCAAGGTCAACCTGGCCAGCCTGGGCAATGTGGTGCCGCATCTGCATTGGCATGTGATCGCGCGCTTCGACTGGGACAGCCATTTCCCCAACCCCGTCTGGGGTGCGGCGCTGCGCGAAACGGCTGATGCCCAAGCAAGCCTGATGCTGCCGCTGGACCAACTCGATCAGCGGGTCGCAGCGGCCCTGGCGATCACCAGACCTTGATCGGGTCCGCCGCCACCATTGCGTTATCGGCCTTGCAGCTGAACGCCTGGGCGAAAGCCGGCGAATTCGACATCGGCGCCAGCACGCGGTATTTGGCCGGCGAATGCGAGTCGGTACGCAGCTGGTTGATCAGCGCTTCGGTGCGGATCTTGCTGCGCCAGACCAGCGCGTTCGACAAGAAAAAGCGCTGCTCCGGCGTGTAACCGTCGATCAGCGGCTGCCCTTTGCCAGCGGCGCTGCGCTGCAAAGCGATCTGCAGCCCGTCGAAAGCGATTGGCAGCCCTGACATATCGGAAATGTTCTCGCCCAGCGTCAGCCGGCCATTGATGGCCATGCCCGGTACCGGCTGGTAACCGCCATAAAGCGCCACCACGCGTTCAGCACGTTGCTGATAGGCGGCGGCATCGGCCGCAGTCCACCAGTCGTTGAGCCTGCCGATGCTGTCGAACTTGCGTCCGCGGTCGTCGAAATGATGGGTGATCTCATGCCCGATCACCATGCCGATGCCGCCATAGTTGATCGCATCGTCGGCCTTGGCGTCAAAGAAGGGTGGCTGAAGGATGCCGGCCGGAAAAGTGATTTCGTTCAGCCCACCCGCAAAGGCATTGACGATATGCGGTGAAGTGAACCAGCGTGTGCGGTCCACCGGCAAGTCCAGATCGGCCATCTGCTGACCCGTATGCCATGCTGCGGCGCGCAGCATATTGCCGGCATAGTCGTCAGCCGCCAGACTCAGCCCCGCGTAATCGAGCCATTTCTCCGGGCCGCCGATCTTGGGCGCCATCGCTTCGAGCTTTTCCAGCGCGCGCAACTTGGTCGCTGCGGTCATCCAATCGACGTTTTCGATGCGCCGGCGCATCGCCGCCTTCACATCGGCCACCAGTTGCAGCGCGCGCGACTGCGCTTCGGGCGAGAAGGCGCGGGCCACGAACAGCTCACCCAGCCCCATCGCCAGCGGCGCACCACCCGTGCGCCCGCCAATCGCCAGGATCACATCTTCGGCCCGCGGCGGCCTGGCTTTCAAGCCATTGATCGTCACGCGGTGATAGTCGAAATGGGCGCTGGCAAAAGCCTTCGGCAGGCGATCCGCATTGGCGTCGAGCAGGCGCAGCGTCAGGTAATCGCGCCAGACGGCCGGCGCTGTACTGGCCGCCAGTTCGGCCACGCGCTTGGCGAATTCGGGTTGGCCGACGATCAGCCTGGCCACGCCGCGCTTGCCGTCCGGGCGCAGCGTCAATTCATTCAAATAAGCCTGCCAGTCCAGCCCAGGTGCGGCAGTTGCCAGTTCGGCCGGGCTCATCGGGTTGTAGCTGGCGTTCGGGTCGCGCATCTCGGCGCGGGCTTTGGTCGCCTCGGCCAGCCGGGTTTCAAAAGCGATCAAGGCATCGAGCGCCGCTTCACTTGGCTCGCTGCCGGCTGCCGTCAGCAGTCTCTTGGCATAGGTTCGATAAGCGCCGAGCAGCTTTGTCGCCAACTCCGAGGGCTTCAGATAATCATCACGATCCGGCAGCCCCAGGCCCGATTGCCCGATCGCCAGCACATGGCGGGTGGTGTCTTTGGGATCGCTGCGCACATAGCTGCCCATAGGTGCGGCGATTTGTACCCGATTCAATGCCGCCAGCATGGCCGGCAGGTCGTCAACGCCCTTGACAGCGGCGATCTTAGCCAGCAGCGGCTGCAGCGACTTCAAGCCGCGTGCCTCGATCGCGTTCTCGTCCATGCCGCTGGCGAAATAAGCAGCCACCAGCTTCAACCCCGGCGAGGTCTGCGAAGCCGGCTGGGCCACCAGTTCGATCAGCGCCTTCTCGAGCAGGGCGTCATTGTTGATGCGCAACTGGTCGAAGCTGCCAATGCGGGTGCGACTGGCCGGCAACTCGGTATTTGCGGCCCAGCGGTTGTTGACGAACTCGAAGAAATCGGTGCAGGGATTGATCTCAACCGCGAAGTCCTTCACCTCGATGGCCCTGGCGGGCAGGGTGAGCAACATGGCGGCGGCGAGGGCTAACTTGATCAGGGCGGGACGGCGCATGGTTTATCCGGAATTTGTGACAGGGTGCTAGCGTAGCTCAAGCCCGACGCACCGGCATCGGGGCTTGCCCGGCTACACTGAAAGCCCCGCGCTTCAGAGCAGCATCACCATGGCCGGACTCAGTCCCGATTCACCCACCCCCACCGAAATCACCGTGCACCAGCAGTCGCGGATGCTTGAAGTGGCCTTCTCCGATGGCGCGCGCTATCAAATCCCGTTCGAGCTGATGCGCGTCTACAGCCCTTCGGCCGAAGTGATGGGTCATGGCCCGGGCCAGGAAGTGCTGCAGACCGGCAAGCGCGAAGTCTCGATCACCGCGCTCGCCCAGGTCGGCCATTACGCAGTCCAGCCGAGCTTTTCTGACGGCCATGACAGCGGCCTTTTCTCATGGGACTATCTTTACAAGCTCGGTTCGCGCCAGCAGGAAATGTGGCGTGACTACGAAGCTCGCGTGGCCGCTGCCGGCGTCAGCCGCGATGCGCCGATGTCGGCCAAGGCCGCGGCCGGTGGCTCCTGCAAGAACCATTGAGGCCAACCATGAGCAGCACCCATTTCGGTTATCAGACCGTTGACGAAGGCGAAAAGGCCAGCCGCGTGCGTGGCGTTTTTGATTCCGTTGCCTCGCGCTACGACATCATGAACGACCTGATGTCGATGGGCATGCACCGCGCCTGGAAGGCCTATACCGTGGCTGTGGCCAACCTGAAGGCGGGCGACTATGTACTCGACATCGCGGGCGGCACCGGCGACCTTGCGCGCGCCTTTGCCCGCAAGGTCGGCGATCGCGGCATGGTCGTGCATACCGACATCAACGAAGCGATGCTGCGCCAGGGCCGCGACCGCCTGCTCGACGAAGGCCTGATCCTGCCCACCGGTCTGTGCGACGCCGAAGCCCTGCCGTTCAAGAGCGGCAGCTTCGACCTCGTCAGCGTCGCCTTCGGGCTGCGCAACATGACCCACAAGGACAAGGCCCTGGCCGAAATGTGCCGTGTGCTCAAGCCCGGTGGCCGTCTGCTGGTGCTCGAATTCTCCAAAGTCGCCGCGCCGCTGCAAAAGCCTTATGACTGGTATTCGTTCAAGATCCTGCCGCGCATCGGCCAGTTGATCGCTGGCGACGCCGAAAGCTACCGCTACCTGGCCGAATCAATCCGCATGCATCCTGGCCAGCAAGAGCTCAAGGCCCTGATGAAAACCGCCGGTTTCGGCCATGTCGACGTCCACAACCTCAGCGCCGGCGTTGTCGCCCTGCACGCGGGGATCAAGTGTTGAATTCGTAGATCGTTTTTTCGGCACCAAGCCGAATACGAATTCGTCGGATCAAATCCCGCATTCCGGCCGTCGGCCTCATGCGGGCTACGAGCCCGTCGTGCCACGAATCCGATCTGCCGTGCCGCGACAACCACTGGTTCCCCGCATTCCGGCCGTTGGCCTCATGCGGGCTACGAGCCCGTCGTGCCACGAATCCGATCTGCCGTGCCGCGACAACCACTGGTTTCCTGCATTCCGGCCGTCGGCCTCATGCTGGCTACGAGACCGTCGTGCCGCGAGTCCGATCCGCCGTGCCGCGACAACCACTGGTTCCCCGCATTCCGGCCGTTGGCCTCATGCGGGCTACGAGTCCGTCGTGCCGCGAGTCCGATCCGCCGTGCCGCGACAACC
>CANFIC010000133.1 GCA_947446685.1 Burkholderiales bacterium | reverse complement strand
GCCCCGCAACCGCGCACCGCTGCCCTCGGCGACGATGATGCTGGCCGGTCCATCCGCCTTGCCGCAAGGCAGACGCAGCAGAAACTGGCGCCCGCGCAGGCTCAAGTCGCAGGCCGCCCCGTCGATGCTCAGTGCCGGCTTGTCAGCCTTGCCGGTGATGTCCCAAATTTGAGGCTTGCCGGCCGCGTCCACCGCCCAGCTGCCGCGTGCGTCGAAGCGATCCCAGGCTTCAGTGGCAAGCGGGTTGCCGTCGACAAATGCCAGCTCGACGATGGCGTCTTCGCTGCTGAACAGATCGCCGCTGGCGACCACGATGTTGGCGATATGGCCCGGCTCCAGCGTACCCAGCCGCGCCTGTTCGCCCAGCAAACGCGCGGGCACGGTGGTCAGCGCCGCCAATGCCTTGTCTGCCGGCAGCCCGCGCTGGATCGCCATGCGAAGACGCGGCCAGAAATCCTTGCGCGGATCGGCCAGGCCGTTAGCGCTGATGGCGTAGGTCACGCCGGCGCGGTCCAGCAGCGCCAGATTGGACGGCGCCTGCTCCCAATGCTGCAGCGTCTGCAGCGACACATCCATGGCGCTGTCAGGGTTCTCGACCTCGGGTGCGGCCAGGTAGGCCAGCGGCACGATCACCGGCAGTGCCGCCGCCTTCAATTGCGCCGCGCGCCGGTACTCAAAGCCGTTGCCCTGGGCGATGACGCGCAGCTTGAACTCGTCGCGCAAACCGGTGATGTTGGCGTAATCCTGCTCGTCGCCAGCCGCGAAGACCACCAATTGTTTGCCGGCCACCACCGCGGCCAGCGCTTCCAGCGTGGCGTTGGGCTCGACCCGCTCGCCGCCTTTTTTCGCTGCCGCTGCCACCGCGCTGCCGTACCAGCGGGCATCGCTCAGCGTCTGGCGCAACAAGGCCATTGCACCCATCAGCGACGAAGGGTAGGCGCTGTCGCCGGACTTGTCGACCGCGCTGGACAAATGCTGGGCCACACGCGGCGTAATCACCAGCGCCTTGCTGTCGCGCAGGTCGCGCAACTCGGCCGTGGCGATCAGCGCACCCTGGCCGCGAAAAATACCGTTGGCCGGGCCGGTCAGCAGCGTGGTGAAGCCCAGTTCGCGCACCGCCTTGATCTCGTCTTGCTTGAATTCGAGTTGCGGCGCCAGATCCTGCTCGGCGCGTACGGCGTTGTTGCGCGCGGCCAGCACACGGCCATTCAAGCGGCGCGGCGCGTCGGCCGGCGCTGAATTCGGTGACGGTGGCAGTTCGGCCGCCAGACCCCAGAACGGCCGGCCGGCGCGGCCTTGCTTCATCGCCGCAGGCACGCCCAGCGTGCTGGCCAGGTCGATGAAACCGGCGTAGACGGTGCGTCCTTCCAGCTTCCACAAGCGCGCACCGGCGGGCACGGCCACATCGCGGCCGGCGGCCACAATGACGCCATCGCGCAGAACCAGCGTGCCGTTTTCCACCACCTGGCCTGGAGCCAGCACCAGCCGCGCGCCGGTCAGCGCATGCCAACGCGGCGTGTTCTCACGCTGGCCATCGGGGCGCTCGGTGCTGGTCTGGGCCTGTAAAACCCCGCTGGCGCTCAGCAGGCAAAGTGCCGCCAGGCGCCGGCTGACCGGGCGGCAGGCTGAAAAAAGTTGCATCATGAATAGTCGTTTCAGCCAAGTTGAAGCCAGTATCTCATTCGGGGTCAGCCCTCAGTCTGCCTGACCTGGCAGGGTTGCACAAAGAAAAACTGCGCTGAGCTCGTTGGCTATTTACCGACCGTGACCCAGGACATTTCGAGCCGGTTGTCGGGCCGGTGCACGACGGTGACGCTGTTGCGCATGGCCCAGGGGATCATCTGGCGGTGCAAGGGGATCACATGGACCTGTTCCTTGTACTCGCTGATCGCAGCGAATATCTGCTGTTCACGCAGCTTGGGGTCGGTCTCTACGCTCGACAGCGCGGCCAGCTGGTCAAACTTTTCGTTGCGCACATTGCCATAGTTGTAGGCGCCGATGCCCTGCTCGCCCCGGCTGCGGAAAACCGGGGTCATGATGACCTCGGGATCGGTGATCGCCCCGCCCCAGCCGAACAGATACAAGCTGGTGTCGAGCCGTTCAAGCTTGGGGAAATAGGTCGTCCGCGGCATCGCCGAGACCTTCACTTTGATTTTCAGTTGCGACCACATCGCTGCCAGCGCCTGGCAGATTTTCTCGTCGTTGACATAGCGGTTGTTCGGGCAGTCGAGCGTGACCTCGAAGCCCTCGGCATAGCCGGCATCGCGCATCAGCTTGCGTGCGGCCACCAGGTCGAAGGGCAGGCGCGTTTCCAGCCTGGGGTCACCGCCAGTGGCGGCCGTCGACAGGCCGCCGGTGGGCACACTCAGGCCATTCATCAATTTGGCACGGATCGCCTCGATGTCGATCGCCTGGTAGAGCGCCCGGCGCACACGCAAGTCCTTGAACGGATTCTTGCCCCCCGGCACATCGCCATAGAGCAATTTGTCGCGTGCCTGGTCCATGGCAATGAAGATCAGGCGGTTTTCGGGCCCGTCGATGACCTTGATGCCGCTGGTATTGCGCAGCCGGGGAATGTCGCGCGGCGCCGGGTCGAGGACGAAATCGATCTCGCCCGACACCAGCGCCGCCAGCCTGGTCGCATCATTGGCGATCGGCGTCAGCACCACCTCCTGGACATTGCCTTCGAATTTGCCCCACCAGGCCGGATTGCGCTTGTAAACCGTCTTGATGCCGGGCTGGCGCAGCACCAACAAATAGGGCCCGGTGCCGTTGGCATTCATGCTGGCAAAGCTTTCCTCCTTGTTCTTGAAATCGAGCGGCTTGCTGACCCGATGGACCTCGGACCAGCTCTTGCTCATCATCCACAGGGTGTCGATATGCTGCAGAAAAATCGGGTTGACGCTGGCGAGCTGGAACTCGACCGTCAGCTCGTCGATCTTGCGCGGCACGCCGACCGAATTGGCATAGTTGGCGACCTGCGAGCTCGGCGCCTTGGCCCGGTTGACCGAAAAAACCACGTCGTCGGCAGTGAACGGGGATCCATCATGAAACTTGACGCCAGCGCGCAGCTTGAAGCGCCACAGCAAGGGCGAGACCTGCTGCCATGAGGTGGCCAGGCCGGGCACCAGGTTGAGATCCCGGTCGCGCCGGGTCAGCTGCTCATAGAACTGGCCATTGACCATATTGGTCAGGCTCTCGTTTTGCGAATGGGGATCCATCGTCTGCGGATCGCCCTGGCTGGCCCAGCGCAAAGTCTGGGCAAGGCTGGCAGCGCAGCAGCAACTCAGGGCCAGCAAAGCCGGCAGAACAGGAAACTTCATCGCGGGACTCCTCAACTCAAGCGCAGTTTAAGGAGTCAAACGTAACTACTGGCTAGGGGTATGCCTGCCAGTCGTGCCGTTATCTCAGCGGAACTTGCTTTGCGCGACCGTGCGCAACTCGCTCGGCTGCGCAGCCATATAGTCAGCCAAGGCCTTCAATTCGGCCGGGCTGAATTGCTTGACCTGACCCATCATGATCGCGTTGCCGCGGCCAACACCCGGGTTGCCCTGGGTTTGGTAGGACTTCAAGGCAACGTACAGATAGTCGCCATGCTGGCCGGCAAGCTTCGGATAAACCGGAGCGATCGGCTTGCTGAAATTAGCGCCATGACAGGAACTGCAAGCGCCGCGGGTCAGCAGGTCGGCGACCTGGGCGGTGGGTGCAGTTGCGGCCTCAGGCACAACTGGCGCATGGGCGAGTTGCTCGTAGTAGGCCGCGATGTCGGCCATGTCCTTTTCGCTCAGCGAACCTGCGATACCGCGCATCGTCGGGTGCTTGCGCTCGCCCTTTGCATAGGCGGTCAAGGCAGCGACGATATAGCCCGCGCTCTGGCCGGCAATCATCGGTACTTTGTGAATTTGCGGAAAGCTGGCTTGATAGCCTTCGATGCCATGGCAGCCGATGCACATGGCGATTTTTTTCTGGCCGGCGGCAACGTCCTGGGCCTGAACGGAAGCGCTGAGGCCGAACAAAGCGGCGAAAGCGAGGGTAGCGGTTGAGGTCTGCAGCAGTTTTTTCATGGTCACCGGGAGTCGTGGTCTGTTACCGGCGACGATTATAGAGGCCACACCTATACTCCAGCCTCGCACCTCAGCACTTGATCAAAACCATGAAATTTGAAGGCTCGGACCAATACATCGCCACCGCAGATCTGATGCTCGCGGTCAACGCAGCCCGGACCTTGCAGCGCCCGCTGCTGGTCAAGGGCGAACCCGGCACCGGCAAGACCATGCTGGCCGAGGAAGTGGCACAAGCGCTGGGCATCCCGCTGCTGCAATGGCATATCAAGTCGACCACCAAGGCCCAGCAAGGGCTTTACGAGTACGACGCGGTGAGTCGCTTGCGTGACAGCCAGCTGGCCGGCATCGAGGGCTCGGAAAAAGTCCGCAACATCGAGAACTACATCGTCAAGGGCGTGCTCTGGCAGGCGTTTGAAGCCGACCAGCCGGTGGCGCTGCTGATCGATGAAATCGACAAGGCCGACATCGAATTTCCGAACGACCTGCTGCGCGAAATCGACCGCATGGAGTTCTATGTCTACGAAACGCGCCAGCTGATCAAGGCCAGGCACCGGCCGCTGGTGTTCATCACCTCGAACAACGAGAAGGAACTGCCTGACGCGTTCTTGCGCCGCTGCTTCTTCCACTACATCAAGTTCCCCGAAGCCGAGACCATGCAGCGCATCGTTGATGTGCATTTCCCGGGCCTGAAAAAAGAACTGCTGGCAGCCGCCTTGAAGACTTTCTTCGAAGTTCGCGGTCTGCCCGGCTTGAAGAAGAAGCCGTCGACTTCGGAGCTGCTCGACTGGCTCAAGCTGCTGCTGGCTGAAGACATTTCGGCCGAGGCGCTGCGCAGCCCGGACGAGCGGGTCTCGATCCCGCCGCTGGTCGGCGCGTTGTTGAAAAACGAGCAGGACCTGACCTTGTTCGAGAAGCTGGTCTTCATGCAGCGGCACAACCGCTGATGGACGCCGAGCTGAAGAAAGCCCTGCACTTGGGCCTGGCTGATGCGCTGGGTTTCGTGCTCGGTGCGATTGCCGGCTGGCAGCTTGGGCTGCAACTCGGCTTTGACTTCGTCAACAACCCCGATTGGGGCGGACCGCAGATCTTCGGCCTGTTGCTGATCGTCGCCGGTTGCGGCGCCGGGCGCTGGTTCTTTCGCAGCCTGCTGGCCAGAATCACCAGATGAGCGAGCTGCTGACCGCTGTCACATTGAGCGGCCAGCAGGTCCGCCTCGAACCGCTGCAGGCCGGCCATTGCGCGGGCTTGCAGGCGGCAGTGCGCGATGGCGAGCTATGGCGGCTCTGGTACACCTCAGTGCCCAAGCCAGAAGCGATGGCGGCTGAAATCGCCCGCCGGCTCGACCTGCATTCGCGCGGTGCGATGCTGCCTTTCACGGTCTGCACCGCCGAGGGCCGGATCGTCGGCATGACGACTTATATGAATATTGACAGCATCAACCGGCGGGTCGAAATCGGCTCGACCTGGTTGGCTGCGAGCTGCCAGCGCGGCCCGATGAACACCGAAGCCAAGCTGCTGCTGCTCGGCCATGCTTTCGAGAAGCTCGACTGCATCGCAGTCGAATTCCGCACCCACCGCTTGAATCTGCAAAGTCGGCGCGCGATTGAGCGCCTGGGCGCGCAACTCGACGGCATGCTGCGTGCCCATCAGCGCAGCGCTGACGGCACGCTGCGCGACACCGCCGTCTACAGCATCACCGCGCCTGAATGGCCGGTCATCCGCTCGCATCTGCAATGGCAAATGAACAAAACAAGGACCGAATCATGAGCAAGATTTTTGATGTCGAAGCGCTCTGGCAACTCGAGCGGGTCGGCCCGCCGAGCCTGTCGCCCGATGGCCTGCAGGCCGTGGCCAGCGTCGCCAGCTATTCGATGGAAGACAACAAGGGCCAGTCCAGCCTTTATCTGCTGTCGACCCAGGGCTTGCCGCCCAAACGCTTGACCAGCGCTGGCGACAAGGATGGCCAGGCCCAATGGAGCCCCAGCGGCGAGCAGATCGCCTTCATCGCGCGCCGCGAGCAAGAAGGAACGAAGGACGAAGAAGCCCAGCTCTACCTGATCGCACCCGATGGCGGCGAAGCCAGGCGACTGGGCACTATCGCAACCGGTGTCGAATCGTTCAAATGGTTCCCCGACGGCCGCCGCATCGCCTTCGTCTCCTGGGTCTGGCCGGGATTGAAAGGCGCTGCAGCCCAGGCCAAGGCCTTGAAGGAATTCAAGGGCCGCAAGGACAGCGGCTATCTGACCAGTGAGGCGGTCTACCGCCATTGGGACCACCATGTGCCGATGGGCCGGCATGCGCACCTGCATATCGTCGACACCACCACCGGCAAGACCCGCGACTTGTTCGAAGGCAGCGACTTCGAGCTCAGCCGGGCCGAGCCCGATGCCAACTGCTTCGACATCTCGCCCGATGGCAGCCGGATTGTTTTTGCCTTCGACCCGGGCCAGGAAAAGCGCCAGGACAGCCGCTACGCGCTGGCTGAGATCGAGCTGAAAAGCGGCAGCATCAAGACCTTGCTGCAAGACAAGGACTGGGACCTGCAAGCGCCGCGCTACAGCCATGGCGGCGCCCATCTGGCGTTCCTGGCCAGCCACCATGGGTTCAAGCACACCATGCCGGCGCAACTGGCCGTGCTTGACCAGCAAGGCCAATGGGCGGTGCTGTCGGAAGCATGGGACCATGAAGTGACCGCGCCGCTGGTCTGGGCCGACGATGATCTGTCGATGCTGTTCGGCGCAGAAGAGCGCGGCCGGCGTCATCTCTGGCGTTTCGATCTGGCCAAGCGCCAGGCGCAGAGGCTGTTCGAAGGCGGTAACGCGACCAGTTTTTCCAAGGCGGGCGGCGTCATCGTCGTCAACCATGATGGCGTGCAGCATCCGCCGCGCTTGTCGGTGCTCGACGGCGCCAAGCCGGCGCAGCGGATCGAGCAGTTCAACGATCAAATGCTGGCCAAGTTCAAGTTCTCGCGCCATGAAGAGGTGTTCTACAAGGGGGCCCGGGACGAGCAGGTGCAGATGTGGCTGATCTACCCGCCAGACTTTGATGCGAAGAAAAAATATCCGGTCATGCAGGTGATCCATGGCGGGCCGCATACCGCTTTCGGCGACAGTTGGCATTGGCGCTGGAACCACCAGGCTTTTGCCGCGCAGGGCTATATCGTGGCCTGCGTCAATTACCACGGCAGCTCGAGCTTCGGCCATGAATTCCTCGACTCGATCACGCACCGCTGGGGCGAGCTGGAATTGCAGGATGTCGAAGCCGGCACCGACTGGCTGCTGAAAAAGCGCTGGGTCGACAAGAAACGCATCTTCGCCACCGGCGGCAGCTATGGCGGCTATATGGTCGCCTGGATGAACGGCCATGTAAAAGCCGGCCGTTACCAGGCTTATATCTGCCATGCCGGCTGCTTTGACTGGCAGGCGATGTTTGCCGACGATGCCTACACCTGGCATGCGAAGGAACTCGGCGCCTGGTACTGGGACGACCCGGCCAAAATCGCCGCGCAAAGCCCGCACAGCTTTGCCCAGCATATGCAGACGCCAACCCTGGTGATCCACGGCGCGATGGACTACCGCGTGCCCGATGCGCAAGGGCTGGCCTACTACAACACCTTGAAGGCGCTGCAGGTCGATGCGCGCCTGCTCTGGTACCCGGATGAAAACCACTGGATCCTGAAGCCGCAGAACAGCCGGCAGTGGTACGGCGAGTACTTTGCTTGGCTCAAAAAATACGATCTGGCCGCAAAGGTCAAGCCCCAAAGCTGAGCCACGCGCCGCGACGGCGAAGTGGATAATCGGGCGATCCACTTCTCCTCAAGCCTGCCATGCTGATCAAATTCTTCTATACCCTGCGCGCGGCCAAGTTGCCGGTCTCGGTCGGGGAATTTCTGGCTCTGCTTGAAGGCCTCAAGGCCGGCGTGATCGGCGCCGAAGGTGCGGCTTCGGTCGATGATTTCTATTACCTCGCGCGCACCACGCTGGTCAAGAACGAGACGCTGTACGACAAGTTCGACCGCGCTTTTGCGGCCTATTTCAAGGGCGTCGAGTTGCTGACCGATTTCAGCAAGGATGTGCCGCTGGAATGGCTGCGCAAGCATCTGGAACTGGAGCTGACGCCCGAGCAAAAAGCGCAGATCGAAAAGCTCGGCTGGGACGAGCTGATGGCGACCCTCAAAAAGCGCTTCGAGGAACAGAAGGAGCGCCATGAAGGCGGGTCGAAATGGATCGGCACCGGCGGTACCAGCCCCTTCGGGCATAGCGGCTACAACCCGCAAGGCATCCGCATCGGCGGCGCCAGCAAGAACAAGAGCGCGGTGAAGGTCTGGGAACAGCGGGCCTACAAGGATTACGACGACAACCTCGAGCTCGGCACGCGCAATATCCAGGTGGCGCTGCGCCGTCTGCGGCGTTTCGCCCGCGAAGGCTCGGAGCTCGAGCTCGACCTCGACGACACCATTCACAAGACCGCCGCCAATGCCGGCATGCTCGACATCCGCATGGTGCCCGAGCGCCACAACAAGGTCAAAGTGCTGCTCTTGATGGATGTCGGCGGCACGATGGACGAGCATATTCACCGCGTCGAGGAATTGTTCTCGGCCGCCAAAAGCCAGTTCAAGCATCTGGAGTTCTATTACTTCCACAACTGCGTCTATGACTTCATGTGGAGGAACAACCGCCGCCGCTTCGCCGAAAAATTCTCGACCTGGGACATCATCCGCAAGTACAACCGCGACTACAAGCTGATCTTTGTCGGCGACGCGACGATGAGCCCGTACGAGATCCTGCAGCCGGGTGGCAGCGTTGAGTACAACAACGAGGAAACCGGCGCTGAATGGCTGCAGCGGCTGCTCAATGCTTTCCCCAAACATGCCTGGATCAACCCCGAGCCGCAGGGCGTCTGGCAATACCGGCAGAGCATCGCGTTGATCCAGCAACTGGTGCATCAGCGCATGCACCCCTTGACGCTGGCCGGCCTTGAATCTGCAATGCGCAGCCTGAGCAAATGAAATCGACATGGCATCCGGGCAAGACCCTGATGCAAGGTGGTTTTCTGGGTTTGACAGCGCTGGCCTTGGGAGGCTGCGCCAGCTTGGCCGAGATGTTCCCCGGCGCGACAGCGGCCCGGGCAGCGCCATCAGCCACGCAGATCGCCGAATACCAACTGGATGTGCAGGCGCCGCCGGCGTTGCGGACGCTGTTGCTGGCTCATCTCGATCTGGCGCGCTATGCGCCGGCCGACCAGCATGTCAGCGCGCAGGAACTTGGCCGCCTGGCAGCGGCAGCGCCGCAACAGGCCCGCGAACTGGTCGAAACCGAGGGCTATTTCAACCCGCAGGTGACGGTCAATCTCGGCCAAGCAGTGCCGGCCAGCGTCACCCTCACCTTGATCCCCGGCCCCCAAGCCAGGGTCTCGAGCACAAGTTTGAACTTTGCCGGTGCGATCGAAGCGCCGGCAACAAATGGCGGTCTGCGGCAGAGGCTGCTGAGCCATTGGCCCATGCAGCCAGGCCATCTGTTTACCCAG
>CANFIC010000132.1 GCA_947446685.1 Burkholderiales bacterium | reverse complement strand
TCAGTAGAGTACGAACCGCCAATGTAGCGAATTCTTGCGATCAGAAGAGGAAATAGCGCTGTGCCATCGGCAGCGAACTGGCCGGCTCGCAAGTCAGCAACTGGCCGTCGGCGCGCACCTGGTAGGTTTGCGCATCGATCTCCATCACCGGCAGGTAGTTGTTGTGCACCATGTCGACCTTCTTCACCGTCCGGCAGCCGCGCACTGCGGACAAGGTCTTGTGCAAACCATAGTCGGACCCGATGCCGATGGCCGCTTGCGAAACAAAGGTCAGTGAACCCTGGGCGAGCGCGCCGCCGAAGCTGCCGAACATCGGCCGGTAATGGACCGGTTGCGGCGTTGGAATGCTCGCGTTTGGGTCCCCCATCGCGGCTGCGGCGATGAAGCCGCCTTTCAGGATCAGGCTCGGTTTGACACCGAAGAATGCCGGCCGCCAGAACACCAGGTCGGCCCATTTGCCGACTTCGATCGAGCCGACCTCATGCGCGATGCCATGCGCCAGCGCCGGGTTGATCGCCAGCTTGGCCATATAGCGTTTGACGCGGGCGTTGTCATGTCTGGCGCTGTCACCGGGCAAGGTGCCGCGCTGCAGCTTCATCTTGTGCGCGGTCTGCCAGCAGCGGATCGAGACCTCGCCGACGCGGCCCATCGCCTGGCTGTCGGACGAGAACATCGAAATCGCGCCGAGGTCATGCAGGATGTCTTCGGCTGCAATCGTCTCGCGCCGGATGCGGCTCTCGGCGAAAGCCAAATCCTCGGCAATCGACGCATCGAGGTGATGGCAGACCATCAACATGTCGAGATGCTCGTCGAGCGTGTTGACCGTGTAAGGCCTGGTCGGGTTGGTCGACGAAGGCAGCACATTGGCTTCGCCAACAACGCGCATGATGTCCGGCGCGTGGCCGCCGCCGGCACCTTCGGTATGGAAGCTGTGGATCGTGCGGCCCTTGAAGGCGGCGATCGTGTCCTCGACGAAGCCGCTTTCATTCAGTGTGTCGGTGTGGATCGCGACCTGCACATCGGCGCTCTCGGCCACCGACAGGCAGCAGTCGATCGCCGCCGGAGTCGTGCCCCAGTCCTCATGCAGTTTCAGGCCGATCGCGCCGGCATCGACTTGCTGCTGCAGCGCTTCAGGTCGGCTGGCATTGCCCTTGCCCATGAAGCCCAGGTTCATCGCGAAGCCCTCGGCCGCCTGCAACATGCGGCGGATGTTCTCGGGCCCGGGCGTGCAGGTGGTGGCGAAGGTGCCGGTGGCCGGCCCGGTGCCGCCGCCGAGCATGGTGGTCACGCCGCTCATCAGCGCCTCCTCGATCTGCTGCGGGCAGATGAAGTGGATATGCGTGTCGACCGCCCCTGCGGTGACGATCATGCCTTCGGCGGCGATGATCTCGGTGCCCGGTCCGATGACGATGTCGACACCGGGCTGCACATCGGGGTTGCCGGCCTTGCCGATCGCCGCGATGCGCTGGCCGCGCAAGCCGATGTCGGCCTTGATGATGCCCCAATGGTCGACGATCAGCGCATTGGTGATAACGCAGTCGACCGCGTCGCCGGGCCCGGGTCCGTTCATCCGCTGTGACTGGCCCATGCCGTCGCGTATGGTCTTGCCGCCGCCGAATTTGACTTCCTCGCCATAGCCTCCGGCGCGCAGCGTCAGGTCCTGTTCAACCTCGATCACCAGCGCGGTGTCGGCCAGCCGCAGCCGGTCACCAACGGTCGGGCCGAACATTTCGGCATAGGCCCGCCTGCCGATGCTGCTCATGCCAGGCTCCCTTGCACCAAGCCGCGAAAGCCCCAGACCTGCCGGTCGCCGGCATAGTCGACCAGTTCTACCGTGCGCTGCTGGCCCGGCTCGAAACGCACGGCGGTGCCCGAGGCGATGTTCAAGCGCATGCCGCGCGCAGCCTCGCGGTCGAATTGCAGGCCGGCATTGGTTTCGGCAAAGTGGTAATGCGAGCCAACCTGGATCGGGCGGTCGCCGGCGTTGGCCACCCGCAGGGTCAGGCTGCGTCGGCCCGGGTTCAGCGTGTGGCTGGCGTTTTCATCGTCGATCAGCAATTCGCCGGGAATCATCGAGTCATTCATCTTGGTGCGCTTCTATGCGATGGGTTGGTGCACGGTCACCAGCTTGGTGCCGTCGGGGAAGGTCGCTTCGACCTGGATGTCGGGAATCATCTCGGCAATTCCGTCCATCACCTGTTCGCGCGAGAGGATCGTTTTGCCCTCGCTCATCAGCGCGGCGACGCTCTTGCCGTCGCGCGCACCCTCCATGATGGCGGCACTGATCAAGGCCACCGCCTCGGGGTAATTGAGCTTGAGCCCACGCGCCATGCGGCGCTCGGCCAGCAAGGCGGCGGTGAAGATCAGGAGTTTGTCTTTGTCACGCGGGCTTAGATCCATATCTCACTACTTTCGATGTTTGTTGATCAGCGCGTGCAGCCAATGGCTGAACACACGGGCTTAAATCCATTTCGCTACGCTCCATCCCTTGTAATTAGCGCGTGCAGCCAATGGCTGACCACGCGGGCTTAGATCCATATTTCACTACTTTCGATGCCTGCAAGGCTTGCGCCATACCTTCCAAAATGATCCGTTCGCCCTGAGCCTGTCGAAGGGTCGCCCTGATCTGCCCAGTCCTGCAAGACACCGCATGCAGCCTGAAACAGCAGAGGCGAAGTCAGGCCCATGGTGCTGCATTTGCAGGATCGGTGCCAGGTCGGCACGGGAATTGATAGTAGTCCTTCATGTCCAAGCCAATTCAGCCCCAGCCGGTCCAGCGCGTCATCAAGATCCGGCGCGATTACAACGCCTGGGTGGCGAGTGAATCGCTGGAGGACTATGCACTGCGTTTCACCCCGCATAGTTTCCGGCGTTGGTCTGGCCTGCGCGTGGCCAACACTGCATTTGGTGCGGCGTCCTTCCTGGTGCTCGAGGCGGTCGGGGCGACGCTGCTGGTTCGCTATGGCTTTGCCAATGCCTTCTGGGCCATCCTGGCCACCGGGCTGATCATCCTGGCGGCCGGCTGGCCGATCAGCGTTTACGCAGCCCGCTATGGCGTTGACATGGACCTGCTGACACGCGGTGCCGGCTTCGGCTATATCGGCTCGACCCTGACCAGCCTGATCTACGCCAGCTTCACTTTCATCTTCTTTGCCCTCGAGGCCGCGATCATGGCTTACGCGCTCGAGCTCGCCTTCGACATTCCGCCCGCCTGGGGGTATCTGCTCTGCGCGCTGGTGGTGCTGCCGCTGGTCATGCGCGGCGTCACCGCGATCGAAAAACTGCAGGCCTGGACCCAGCCGCTGTGGCTGGCGCTGCTGGTCACGCCCTATCTGTTCGTGTTCGCGCGCTATCCCGAGTTGGCGCAGCAGTTGCCAAGCTATGCCGGCGAGAGCGGTCTGGCCGGCGGTTTCCAGCTGCCCCTGTTCGGCGCGGCGCTGACGGTGGGCATCGCCTTGATCACGCAGATGGGCGAGCAGGCCGACTATCTGCGCTTCATGCCCGAGCCCGAACCGGGCAAGCGCTGGCGCTGGTGGCTGTCGGTGTTTGTCGGCGGGCCGGGCTGGGTCCTGCCGGGGGTGCTGAAGATGCTGGGTGGGGCGCTGCTGGCTTTTCTGGCGATCCAGTTGATGGTGCCGGCCGAGCGCGCGGTCGATCCGAACCAGATGTATCTGGTCGCTTACGAGACGGTGTTCAGCCGCCCCGGCTGGGCCGTGGCGGCGACCGCCTTGCTGGTCTTTGTCTCGCAACTGAAGATCAATGTGACCAATGCCTATGCCGGCTCGCTGGCCTGGAGCAACTTCTTCGCGCGCCTGACGCACAGTCATCCGGGGCGGGTGGTCTGGGTGCTGTTCAACAGCTTGATCGCGCTGTTGCTGATGGAGATGGAGCTGTTCAAGGCGCTCGACCTGGTGCTGGGGCTTTACGCCAATATCGCGATCGCCTGGATCATGACGGTGGTTGCTGATCTGGTGATCAACAAGCCCTTGGGTCTGTCGCCGCCCGGGATCGAATTCAAGCGCGCCCATCTGTACGACATCAACCCGGTCGGCGTCGGCGCGATGGGCATCGCCTCGGTGCTTTCGATCAGCGCCCATCTGGGGCTGTTCGGGTCGATGGCCCAGGCCTTTTCGGCCTTGATCGCGCTGGTTGCGGCGCTGCTCTGTTCGCCCTTGATCGCCTGGGCCACCGGCGGGCGCTATTACATCGCGCGCCAGCCGCAAGGCAGCTACGCGCGTCTGACCCAATGCTGTATCTGTGAGCGCAGCTACGAGGGCGAGGACATGGCGCATTGCCCCGCCTACCAGGGCTCGATCTGTTCGCTTTGCTGCACGCTCGATGCGCGCTGCGGCGATCTGTGCAAGCCCGAGGCGAGCTTGAAGGCGCAGCTGCGCGCGCTGGCGCAAAAACTGTTGCCGCGCAGCGCCTGGCCCTTGCTCGACAGCGGCCTGATCCAGTACCTCGGCCTGATGGCTCTGGTGCTGCCAGTGCTGTTGTTGTTGTTCGGCCTGCTCTATCAGCATGAGCTGGGCCGCCTGGGCGATGCCGCTGCCAGTCTGGCGCCTTTTTTGCGCGATTCCTACAGCAAGGCCTTGGTCGCCCTGCTGCTGCTGTCGGGGGTGATCGGCTGGTGGCTGGTGCTGACGCACAAGAGCCGTCAGGTGGCGCAGGAAGAATCAAGTCGGCAGAGCCAGGCCCTGCTGCAGGAAATCGCTTCGCATCAGCGCACCGATGCTGAACTGCAGCAAGCCAGGGCGCAGGCCGAGCGCGCCAACCAGGCCAAGAGCCGCTACATCACCAGCATCAGCCATGAACTGCGCACACCCTTGAATGCCATCCTCGGCTATGCGCAGATCCTCGACGAGGACTCCCGCATGCCAGCGCATCGCCAGCAGGCGGTCAAGGTGATCCGACGTGGCGGCGAGCATCTGCTCTCGCTGATCGAGGGCAGCCTTGACCTGGCCCGCATCGAAGCCGGCCGTTTCAAGCTCGAACCTGGCCCCTGGGCGATGCGCGCCGGGCTCGACGATCTGCAGCGTTTGCTGAGCTTGCAGGCCGCGGCCAAAGGCCTGGCTTTCGACTATCTACCGGCCGAAGATCTGCCCGAATGGGTGCGCGCCGACGCCAAAAGGGTGCAGCAAATCCTCATCAATATCATCGGTAACGCGATCAAGTTCACTGCCGCGGGTCGGGTTCACTTGCGGATCAGGCATTCCCAGGAAATGGCGCGGATCGAAATTTCCGACACCGGCCCGGGCATGGATGAGGCCGAACTGGCCCGGGTGTTCGAGCCGTTCGAGCGCGGCGCTGCCGCGGCCAGCGCAGCCTCGGGCACCGGCCTGGGGCTGACCATCGCCAAGATGCTGACCGACTTGATGGGCGGCGCGCTCAGCGTGACCAGTCGCAAAGGGGAGGGGACGAGCTTCGAGTTGCGGCTGTTCCTGCCGCGCCTGCACGACAGCGCGATCGCCGCCCAGGCAAGGCGTGCCGCGAGGATAGGCTTTGCCGGCCCGGCAAGGCGGCTGCTGGTGGTCGACAACGAGGTCGCAGACCGCAATCTGCTGCAGGCATTGCTGGCGCCGCTGGGCTTCGATGTCAGGCTGGCCAGCAGCGGCCCGGAAGCGCTGGCCATGATTCCGGTCTGGCAGCCCGAGGCGATCCTGCTCGACCTGGCGATGCCGGGGCTCGATGGCTGGCAGACGCTGGCGGCGATCCGTGAACAGGGTTTGAGCCAGGCGCCGGTGGCGATCGTCTCGGCCAATGCCTTCGAGCGCGGACTCGACAATGAACTGCAGGGCGGGCCGGGCGTCAGCGAACAGGACTTCATCCTCAAACCGGTGCGCGTCGACTTGCTGCTCGATTGGCTCGGCCGACAGTTGGGTCTTGACTGGCATCTGCGCGAGGCAATGCCTGCCGTGGAGCCCAGGCTTCCGACCTCGGCTACCGCAAGTTTGCCGGCGCAGGCCGAATTGCTGGCGCTGCAGCAGCAACTCAGGCAAGGCCATATGCGCGGCCTGCGCCGGCAACTCGATGCGATGACCGATTGCACCGCCTTTGTCAGCGAAATGCGCTTGCTGGCCGCCGGCTTCGAACTCGAGGCGATGAACCTGAAGGTGGCACGCGCCTTGCAATCATCGGCTCAGCATGAAACATGACGTTTTGATCGATTCCCCCTTGCCGCAGGCTGCAGGCCATGCCGAATGCGTGCTGATCGTTGACGATGTACCCGACAACTTGGCGCTGCTGCATGACGCGCTGGATGAATGCGGCTACACCGTGCTGGTGGCCAACAACGGCGAGCAGGCGCTCAGCATTGCGCTGCAGATGCAACCCGATGTCGTGGTGCTCGACGCGATGATGCCCGGCATCGACGGTTTCGAGGTCGCGCGGCGCCTGAAAGCCGACCCGGCGACGGCCGCTGCGCCGATCATCTTCATGACCGGACTGACCGACAGCGAACATGTGGAGGCAGCTTTTGCGGCTGGCGGCGCCGACTATGTGAGCAAGCCGATACGCCCGCGCGAGGTGCTGGCAAGGATCGCAGCGCATCTGCGCGGTGCGCGCGTGCAGCGCCAGGCGCGCAATGCGCTCGATGCCTTTGGTCATGCCAGCCTGACCGTGCATGAGCAGGACGGCCGCTGTGTCTGGCAAACGGCCTTGGCGCGCGCCTTGATGGGTGAATATTTCAACGGCGGCCATTTCGAGCGCGGACGGCTGCCGCCCGAGGTCTTGCTGTGGCTGCACCGCGAGGTCTTGCGGCGCCGCGCCGGTGCGCCGCCGATCGGCTTGACGGTGCTGCCGCAAAGCCGCTCTGACGCTGCGCCGGTTGCAGTTCGCGGCGCCAAGCGTCTGAGCTTTGCCCTGCATGCGGTCGACCCCGATGCGCTCGGCGAAGGCCAATGGCTGATCGTGATGCGTGAGGCCGACGACGCGGCCTTGCTCGACGCGCTGGTGCACAGCTTCAAACTGACCTTGCGCGAGGCCGAAACGCTTTACTGGGTGGCCAAGGGCAAGACCAATGTCGACATTGGCGACATCCTCGGCACCAGCCCGCGGACCGTGCAAAAGCATCTCGAGCATGTGTTCGAAAAACTCGGCGTCGAAACCCGCACCGCCGCCGCAGCGATGGCGATGGGCCGGGTGCGCGGGCTTGATGCCGGGCACTGAAGCTGAGGAAAGCTCAGGCGAGGGTTTTCAGCAGCCAGCGGTTCAGGTCGACGATTTCCTCGGGGCAGACCGAATGCTGCATCGGGTAGTCATGCCATTCGACCGGATGGCCGATCGCCTGCAAAGCGTGGCAGGCCGCCTTGCCACGCGCGAAAGGCACGACCGGGTCGCCGCGCCCATGGGCCATGAAGACCGGCAGGTCGGCGTTGACGCCGCTGCGTTCGGCCTCGGTGCTGGCCGCCAGCGGCAGATAGCCCGACAAGCAGACCAAGCCGGCGAGCCGTTCCGGGTAACGCAGACCGGTCAGCAAGGTCATCGCGCAACCTTGTGAAAAGCCCATCAGCACGATCCGCTCGGCAGCGATGCCGCGGGCGCGCTGCGTGTTGATCACGGCAGCGACCGCTTGCTGCGATTTGCGCAGACCCGCCTCGTCTTCGCGCCGGTCGAGTTCGACGCCGAGGATGTCGTACCAGGAGCGCATCACATAGCCGCCGTTGATGGTTACCGGCTGCTCGGGCGCAGTCGGGAAGACATAGCGCACGCCGCCGATCGCGCCGAGGTCCAGTTCGTCACAGATCGGGATGAAATCGCGCCCGTCGGCGCCCAGGCCGTGCAGGACGATGATGGCGCTGCGCGGATGCGCTTCGGTTTCGATTTCGATGACTTCAAGAGGCATGGCTGGTTTCCTGATAGATGGATTGGAGATTTCAAAGCGCAATTCGCCGCCACTGGTCAAGCCGCAGTCTTGCCAGCCCGCGCGGCGGTAGAAAGCTTCGGCCCTGGTGCCCGGTGTCGTGCTCAGCCACAGCCGCTGCAGACCGCGCGACCAGAGCCAGTCGAGCATTGCATCATGCAGCCGCCGTCCATGGCCTTGGCCGGCATGGTCAGGGTCGACGAACAAGGCCCAGATATTGCCGTTTTCGGCGTTGCCAATGGCGAAGCCGAGCAATTTGCCTTGGTTTTCGATCACCCAGCCGCGACCACTGCTTTCGATCTGCGCGATCAGTTCGGCATCCGAGATGCGACCTGGCGTCAAGCGGTTTTCGCGCACCGCATAGCGGACGCGCCAGAGTTCGGCGACATCGCTGCGAATGGCTTGTCTGAGCAGGTCTGGCATGTCGGGTCTTGAGTCTTGTTGACGGAGCGCCATTCTCGCCCGGAAGCAGCAGGCTTTGATCCGGTCGCTTCAGCGACAGGAATGCCGGCCTGGTTCGGCGATGATGCAAGCTATGGGAACTCTCTATCTTGTGCGCCATGGTCAAGCCTCGTTCGGCGCGGCTGATTACGACCAGCTCAGCGCTTTGGGGCGCGAACAATGCGTCTGCCTGGGCCGCTATTGGGAGCAGCGCGGCATCAATTTCGAAGCGGTGCTGACCGGCAGCTTGAAACGTCATCAGCAGTCGCTCGCCGGCATTGCCGAAGGCCTCGGCGCGTCGTACCAGCCGCTGGTCTGGCCTGAACTGAACGAATACGACAGTGAAGCCCTGATCGAGGCGATCCATCCGGCACCTCTCGCCAGGCCCGACAGCCCCGAGCTGTATCGCCATCATTTCAGGCAGTTACGCGACGGCCTGAAAGCCTGGATGCGCGGCGACACCCAGCCGCGGGGCATGACCAGCTATGCGGAATTTTCGGCCGGTGTGGCTGCCGCGCTCGACCATGTGTTGAAAAACTGCAGTGGCAATGTGCTGATTGTTTCGAGCGGCGGGCCGATCTCGACGGCTGTCGGCCAGGTGCTGAGCACGCCGGCCGAAACGACGATCGAGCTGAATCTGCGCATCCGCAACAGCTCGGTGACCGAGTTCGCCTTCACCCCGAAGCGCCATATGCTGGTGAGCTACAACAACCTGCCACATCTCGATTCGGAGCAGGGCGCGGCGATGGTCACCTACGCTTGATCCTTGATTGCCAACAACTGACGGAAAATCAGGCTTTGCGCTGGTGCCGACGATGTTCACCCATTTGATTCCTGAAACGCAGGCACCGGTCGTCAAGGCCGATGCGGCCGAGCGCTTTTTGCGCTTGCTGGAGACCGCGCTGGCTGACGGGCAGTTCGTCAAATTGCTGCTCTCCAAGGCCGTCGCCGCGGCGGTCGATCCTGCCGATACGGCCGAGCGTTTGACGGTGCGTGAAGTCTTGCTGCGCGGCGAGCGCCAGCTGTCTTTTGTGTGGCGCTATCCGACCCGCGACATCACCAAGAACCAGCCACTGACCGAGGGTCTCACCTCGATCAAGGCCCTGCTCGGCGCGCAGTTCCAGTCCGCTCATCTGCACACCCAGAGCGAAGAAGTGCAGCTGGCTTTCACCCGCAAGGGCCGGCCCAAATTGAGCCTGTCGCGCCATGCGCTGGCTGAGCTCCCCGCAGGCGCACTGCAGCTGAGCGGCCATGACAAGGAAAAGCAGCGCTACCTGTCGCTGTCCAGGCGCTTCTGGCTCGACCTCGGCCTGACCCATGAGGTACGTGGCGAGGCGCAGTTGGTGCCGGCGATG